>NZ_JBYTEK010000003.1:0-152534 GCF_058783335.1 Stenotrophomonas sp. FW305-C-20-S1
CCCCCCCCCCCCCCCCCCCCCCCCCCCCCCCCCCCCCCCCCCCCCCCCCCCCCCCCCCCCCCCCCCCCCGCTACCGGTTACGGGCTGCCTGACATCCCCAGCTGCAGGTCCACCACCTTCCAGCGCAGGCCCTGCGGTTCCAGCACTACCTTCAACGGAGGCTGGCCGGGGCCGCGATCGACGTCGACCACGAAGCGGTCCAGGGCTTCGAAGTGGTGTTCGGCGTTCTTCAGCGGTCGCGCCGGCTCGGTTGCACCCAAGGCCTCGCCGCCCTGCAGTTCGTTGCGGCCGCGCTTCCACAGGACGTGGCCCTGCAACATCGCACCGATGCCGGTGGGGGTGACCATCGTGTCCACTGCGGCGCCACCCAACTGATCACCCAGCCCGTACAGCAGGGCACCGAAGGGACTGGCAGCCACCTCGGGACCGGCCTGGCGTACCAGGTAGTCATTGAGCTGGGCGCGCAGGCTGCTGCGCACGCGTGGGAAATCCACGTAGCGCTCCAGACGGGCGGTGTCCCGTTGTTCGATGGCCTTGGACAGGCCATGCACGGTCAGGTAGGGGCCGCCGAACCACCAGGCGGCCAAGGCCATGACCAGCAGGATTGCGAGTGCAGTAAGTTTCTTCATGAGGCCCAGACTGCCGCAACCGCCGCAGTACGGGGTGAAGGCTCAATGACTGGGCGAGCCGCGGCCATCTCCGAATGCGTCGATCAGCAGCTGGCGCTCTGCTACGGTCAATGCGTCCAGTCGCGTCGCCAGCACTTCGTCCAGGCTCTGGGTGCGGGTGGTGCCGAGAATGCCGCTGGCCACGCCAGGGTGGCCCAGTGCATAGGCGAAGGCGGTCTGGGCGGGACGCTGGCTGTGGATGGCGGCGACAGCCCTGCGCATCTGGCGTGCGCTGCGCATCAATTGCCGGCTGCTCGGCTTGAGCCAGGCGCGGGCCAGGTACCAGGCGTCGGCCAGGCGCGGCAGCCGTGGTCGCGCGGGCAGCAGATGGCCCTGTGCCAGTACCGTGCCAGCCAGCACACCGATGCCGGCTGCCTGCAGCTGGTCGATCAGAGGCTCGCGGTCCTGCTGGAGAGCGTTGTAGTCCAGTAGAACCACGTCGAAGAGCGTCGGATTGGCGATCATCCAGCGCAATGTCGATGCGGAATGCGTATTGATGCCAGTGTGTCGGATCAGGCCGCGTTGCCGCAGGCGCTGCAGGGCGGCCAGCAGGTCATCGTTGATGTCGTGCTCGCTGGCGCCGTGCAACTGGTAGATATCGAGGTAGTCCAGGCCGAGATTGCGCAGCGAGGCTTCGCAACTGGTGGTGATCGCTGCGGCCGAGAAGTTGCGCTGCTCGGCGCCGCTGATGCCGGCCTGGCCGGTCAGCGTGCCGCCCTTGCTGGAGATGACCAGTGAATGCCGCGGGTAGCGCGCGAGCAGGGGACGCAGGATCCGGCCCAGACGTGGTTCGGCGTGGAAGCCCGAGTAGTTATGGCCCGTATCGAGCAGGTTCACGCCATGCGCCAGGGCGTGCTCGACCACCTCGGCCGCCGCTGCCTCGGGGAAACGGTGGTGTCCCCAGAAACCGGAACAGCCCAGACCGATCGGCGAAACGGCCAGGTTCGTGCGGCCCAGCGTGCGGCGTTGTCGCGCCAGTGCCATCAGAACTCCAGATCCAGTGCAGCGCACAGGTAGTCCACGAACGGGCCGAGCGCCGCCAGGTCCTTGCCGAGCGTGGACAGCAGGCGCGGGCCGGTCATCGTGGCATCGTCCAGCGAACGCCACATCACCCAGTTGCGGTGCTTGAGGTCATCAATGAACTCGAAGTCAGCCGGGAAGCCGCGCGGTGGGCGCACCAGCTTCTCGGTTTCCTCGAAGTCGAAACGCCTGCGCAGCGCCGGTGCGTGCGCAGCCGCCTTCCAGCTGCCCGGGTTGTCGAGGATGAAGTGGCGGACGCGGCGCTGGGTTTCCGGTTCGGGATGCCACAGCCCGGCGCCGACGAAGCTCTCGCCCGGCTGCAGGTGCACGTAGAACGAGGGTGCGGCCACTTCGCGGCGACGCTCATGGAACAGGCGCGCACCCTGCCAGGTCTTGTAGGGCGATTTATCGTTGGAGAACCGCGCGTCGCGGTGGATGCGGAACAGCGAGCCGCCCACGCCACGCGTGTCTGCGCGGAAGTGTCCGCTGACCTCGGCCAGGGCCGGCTGCAGGTCGCCCAGCAGGCGCAGGAACGGCTGCCGCACGTGGTCTTCGTACTGCTGGCGATGGTCGTTGAACCAGGTCTTGTCGTTGTGCAGCGCCAGGCTGCGCAGGAACTTGAAACTGGCATCGGAGAAATAGGTGCTCACAGGTCCTCCTGCAGGTGCTGGCCCCAGTCACGCAGCGATTGCAGCAGCGCGGCGCGGCGGGCATCGTCGGGCGCCTCGGCTGCCAGCGCGTCGAGCTGCTGCTGGAACTGGGCCAGGTTGAGTTCGCCCATGCCTTCCTCGCCGAAAAGGCGCTGGCGGCGATAGGCTTTCCAGCGCTCGCGTTCTTCCGGCGCGAGGCTGTCGGGATGATTGCGGGCGCGATAGCGGAACAGCAGTTCCGGCAGGCGCGGATCGCGGAAGCGGCCTTCCAGTGCGGCCAGCTGCTCGGCGGGCGTGGTCCGTGCCAGTGCCAGCAGCGGCTTGTCGCCGGCGCCGAGGAAGCCGTCGTACAGCGATGCATCCACATCGGAAACGCTCGCCGCGCGCGGCTGGTTGTAGACCTGGCGCGCCTTCTCGGCCAACTGCGGCGCGAACGCGCGCAGGCGTTCGGCCTTGGCTTCGATCGCCGCCACGTCCAGCCCGAGTCGTGCGTGGTCATCAGCGCGCAGGTGGTTCCAGGCCACCAGCGCCGGCACCTTGTTCAGGTGCACTTCCTTCAACGGCACTCGGGCCACGCCTTCGGGCAGTTCGCTGGCGCGCAGGTACAGGCGCTGGGCGATCACGTCGGCGGGCAGTTCCAGCAGGTCATCGATGTCGCCGTCGAGATCGAACACGATCACCCGGTTGTTGATGGTCGGATGTACCGCCAGCGGCAACACCGGTGCCGCGCACAGGCGGCTGGCCGGGTAGCGCATCGAGATATGCAGCACCGGCTTCAATGCAGTGATGTCGAGCAGGCTGCCGACGAAACGCTTGTCGCGCAGCTTCAGCGCGTAGTCCCACAGGCGCGGCTGCGACTGCTTGAACAGGCGCGCCATGCCGATCGTCGCGCGCACGTCCGACAGCGCTTCGTGGGCATCGCCCTCGCGCACGCCGTTGGCCTCGGCCAGATGCTCCAGCTTGAACGAGGTGGCGCCGTCCTCGCGCTTGGGCCAGTGGATGCCGTCCGGGCGGATGGCGTGCATCAGACGCAGCATGTCCAGCAGGTCCCAGCGCGAGTTGCCGTTGCGCCACTCGCGTTCGTACGGGTCGTGGAAGTTGCGGAACAGGCCGTAGCGGATGAACTCGTCGTCGAAGCGCAGGGTGTTGTAGCCCAGTGCGCAGGTACCGGGACGCGAGAGCTGCTCGTTGATCCGATCGAACGCCTCGGCTTCGCTGATGCCTTCAGCCAGCGCCTGCTGCGGAGTGATGCCGGTGACCATCGTCGCCATCGGCGAGGGCAGCAGATCATCGGCCGGGCGAACGAAGAAGCTGACCGGCGTGTCGATCTCATTGAGGTCGCTGTCGGTACGGATTGCCGCGTACTGGGAGATGCGGGTACGACGTGGATCCTGGCCGAAGGTTTCCAGGTCGTAGAACAGGAAGCTGTCGGCCATCAGTGCGCGCCCTCCAGCACCGGCAGCTGCGCATGGATCTGCGCTTCCAGTGCGTTCCAGTCGATGTTGTCCAGGGTGTCGTGGCCTGCGGTGGCGGCGATCAGCATCGCGCGCTGGAGGTCGGTGCGGCGCAGTGCCTCGGCATAGGGCGTGTGCAGGAACGTCACCATCGTGTAGTGCGGGACGAAACGCGTGGGCCAGCGCCGCTGCAGTTCCTGTTCCAGCTCACGCTGCAGCAGGAAGGCCGGATCGGCCACCCTGTCACGCATCTCCAGATAGTTTTCCAGCGCCATCTGCTGGATCGCACGCGCGTTCGGCTTGCGCTCGGCTTCGAATGCGGCGAACGCACTCTGCAGGTCGTCCGCCTCCATCAGATGGCGGGCCAGCGCCACGCAGTCCTCGAACGCGCAGTTCATGCCCTGGCCGTGGAACGGCACCATCGCATGCGCGGCGTCACCGATCAGCACGGCACGTGCCTGCTGGTGCCAGCGTTGCAGGGTGAGGGTGCCGAGCAGGCCGGGCGGATGCTGCTCCCAGTCTGCACGCAGGTTGGGAATCAGCGGCAGGGTATCGGCGAACTCACGCGCGAACAGCGCTTCGGCCTGGGCGCCGGTGGTGACCGTGGCGAAGCTCGGATCGCCATCGTTGGGCAGGAACAGGGTGACGGTGAAGGTGCCCTCGTGGTTGGGCAGGGCGATGCACATGTAGTGGCCACGCGGCCAGATATGCAGGGCATTGCGCTCGATGCGGAAGCCGCCATCGTCGCTCGGCGGAATCTCCAGTTCCTTGTAGGAATGGTCGAGGAAGGCAATGTCCTCGCCCAGCGGTTCGCGCCGGTTCATCGCCGCACGCAGCGCCGAGCCGGCGCCATCGGCACCCACCAGCGTATCGAAGCGGATATCGTGCGGGCTGTCGTCACGATCATCGATGAAGCGTGCGTAGCCGGCATCGAAATCGACGGTGTGCAGGCGGCGGTGGAAATGCACGGTGGCGCCGGCCTGCTCGGCCAGTTCCAGCAGCGTGGTATTCAGGTCGCTGCGATGGATCGACCAGATCACTTCGCTGTCGTCGCGACCATAACGCTGCAACTGCGGCTCGCCCTCGCGCGGATGCACCATGCGCCCGCGCATCATCACCGCCCGCGCCATCACTTCGTCTTCCACGCCGGCCTGGCGCAACGCGTTGCGCCCGCGCTCGGCCAGGGCCAGGTTGATCGAACGGCCGCTTTCGTAATCGGCGATGCGCGGATCGCCACGGCGTTCGTACAGGGTGATGCGCCAGCCCTGCCGTGACAGCAGGATG
This sequence comes from Stenotrophomonas sp. FW305-C-20-S1, assembly GCF_058783335.1. Classification (NCBI taxonomy): domain Bacteria; kingdom Pseudomonadati; phylum Pseudomonadota; class Gammaproteobacteria; order Lysobacterales; family Lysobacteraceae; genus Stenotrophomonas; species Stenotrophomonas sp. FW305-C-20-S1. Next base: position 5,077 of record NZ_JBYTEK010000003.1, read on the forward strand.
GCCAGCAGGGATCCGGCCAGGCCGGCGCCGACAATGCTCAGCGAGCGGGATGCATGTGCGATCAACGAACTGTCCAGCAGTAGGGGAGGGCGGCTTACAGGCCAGCCCAGGCTTCCACTTCCTCGACGAAGTGGTGCACGTCGAGGTAGCGGTTGTAGAGCGGGGTGGGCGAGATGCGGATCACGTCCGGTTCGCGCCAGTCACCCAGCACGCCGATGGCGCGCAGGTGTTCGAACAGGGCGCGTCCACGCTCGCGGCCACCGATCACCCGCAGCGACAGCTGGCAGCCGCGGCGCTCCGGCTCGGCCGGGGTGACGATCTCCAGCACCTGCGGCAGGCGCGCGCGTACCAGTGCGTCGAGCATGCCGGTCAGTGCCAGCGACTTGCTGCGCAGCGATTCCATGCCGGCACGTTCGAACAGGTCCAGCGATGCCCGCAGCGGTGCCAGGCCGAGGATCGGCGGGTTGCTCAGCTGCCAGCCCTCGGCACCGACCGCCGGCGTGAACTGCGGTGCCATCTGGAAGCGGGTGGCTTCGTCGTGGCCCCACCAGCCGGCAAAGCGTGGCAGCGTGGTGTCGCGATGATGGCGCTCGTGCACGAAGGCACCGGCCACTGCGCCGGGGCCGCTGTTGAGGTACTTGTAGTGGCACCACACGGCAAAATCCGGCGCGATGTCATGCAGGCGCAGCGGCAGGTTGCCGACCGAGTGCGCCAGGTCGAAGCCGATGCGCGCACCTTGCAGGCGAGCGGCGCGGGTGATCGCATCGAGGTCGAAGGCCTGGCCGCTGCGGTATTGCACGCCGGGCCACAGCACCAGCGCCAGGCGCGGACCGTGCGCGGCGATCGCGCGTTCGATGGCGGCCATCGAGATCGTGCCGTTGGCTTCATCCGGCTGCACTTCCACCAGGCAGTCGGCCGGGTCGAAGCCATGGAAGCGGATCTGTGCTTCCACCGCATGGCGGTCGGTCGGGAACGCGCCGGCTTCCATCAGGATCACCGGGCGTTCGGCCGTGGGCCGGTAGAAGCTGACCATCATCAGGTGCAGGTTCACGCTCAGCGTGTTCATTGCCACCACTTCGCTGGGCAGCGCACCGACCACGCGGGCCAGCTGTGCGCTGACCAGGCGGTGGTATGACAGCCATTGGGTCGGCCCGGTGAAGTGGCCTTCCACCGCCAGTTCGCCCCACTGCTTCATCACTTCCTGCACTGCAGCCTGTGCGCCGCGCGGCTGCAGGCCCAACGAGTTGCCGACGAAGTAGGTCTGCTCACCGCCACCGTGGCGCGGAATCAGGAATTCCTGCCGCAACGGCCGCAGCGGATCGGCGGCATCAAGGGCAATGGCGTGGGTGCGGCTGAGCAGGTCGGACATGGTCGGGCAACAGGCTGCAACGGGGTTGCCAGTGTAGCGCCTGGGGCATGCATGATGCCTCGCGGTGCGCTCGCCGGGCATGGCCCGGCGCTACCCGGAGGTCGCGTGCTTGGGTAGCGCCGGGCCATGCCCGGCGAACGTTCAATCCACTGGCGCCGGCAACGGATCCACGTGGCCGCACGCGCTGCAGGTGCGCAGTTCCAGGCTGGCCTGGTAGTGCGCGAACACCTTCGGCAGGTCGGTCTCGATGTTCTGCAGCGTGAAGTACTCTTCGTACAGCTTGTGGTTGCAGCGCTCGCAATGCCAGATCACGCCGTCACGTTCATGCGGCAGGCGCTTGCGCTCGACCACCAGGCCGATGCCACCGGGCGGGCGCCGCGGTGAGTGCGGCACCTTGCCCGGCAGCAGGAAGATTTCGCCGGCACGGATCGGGATATCGCGCACCGCGCCATCCTCCTGCACCTTCAGCACCATCTCGCCTTCCAGCTGGTAGAACCACTCCGGGCCTTCGTCGTAGTGGAAATCGGTGCGGCTGTTCGGCCCGCCGACCACCATCACGATGAAATCGCCGTTGTCGATCATCTTGTTGCCGACCGGCGGCTTCAACAGATGCCGGTTTTCCTCGATCCAGCCCAGCAGGTTGATGGGGGAGGCAAGCATGGGGGTGTCCGTAAGGGAGGGTCAGTCGCGCCGACCGCGGCGCGGAACGTAGGACAGGGCCTTCTCGTAGGCCGGCTGCAGTTCTTCAGGTGCGCCCACGTCGATGCCCATTTCGCGCACGCGGCCGTCCTTCAGGCTGTACACCCAGCCGTGCACCATCAGCTTCTGGCCGCGGGCCCAGGCGTCCTGCACGATCGTCGAGCGGCAGGCGTTGACCACCTGCTCGATCACGTTCAGTTCGCACAGGCGGGCATGCTTCAGCTCCGGCTCCTCGATCGCATCCATGATCGCGGCGTGCTTCTGTGCCACGTCACCGACATGGCGCAGCCAGTTGTCGGCCAGGCCCACCCGCGTGTTGTTCAGGCTGGCGTGCACGCCGCCGCAGCCGTAATGGCCAACGATCAGGATGTGCTTCACCTTCAGCTGGTCCACGGCGTACTGGATCACGCTGAGGCAGTTCAGGTCGGTATGCACCACCACGTTGGCCACATTGCGATGCACGAACACCTCACCCGGGGCCATGCCGATGATCTGGTTGGCCGGCACGCGCGAGTCGGAACAGCCGATCCACAGGTATTCCGGATGCTGCTGCTTGGCCAGCTGATGGAAGAAGTCAGGATCTTCCTTCTCGATCCGGTCAGCCCATTCGCGGTTGTTCTGCAGCAGCTTGTGGATGTCTTTCATGTTCGGGGTCCCTGACGTCGGGTGGGGGCAAGGCGCGGCCGTTCTGGTCGCGTCGTCGCGGGAAACAGAGCGCTCAGCTGCCTGCGGCGGCTTCGTCGCGATACCGGCGCATCCACTGCGCCAGTTCGGTGGAATGGGGATTGTCCAGGCGTTCCAGTTCGGCCATCACCGCCTGCTGGTTGGCCTCGGGGTGGTTCTGGCTCAGCTTCAGCGTCAGCTGCACCTGTTCGACGGTAAAACGGAAGCCGACGATGCCGCGCAGCTGGCGGCGGTGGTCGTCACGCTCGGGTTCGAACCGCCAGTCCTGGCCGACGCTGGCTTCGAAGTGGTCGCCGGTATCGCTGACCAGCTGGGCCAGGGCATCGGTATCGTCGAAGGGCTGCAACTGGCCGCGCAGCTCGGCGGCGGCGTAGTTCCAGGTGGGCACCCGTGCCATCGGTTCCTTGTCCGGGTACCAGCTGGCCGATACATAGCCATGCGGCCCGTCCACCAGCACCTTGGCCGCACCGCTGTGGCGTGCCTGCGGGTTGGCACGGGCCCAGTGGCCGCGCAGCTCGATGTGGTCGCCGTTGCGCTGGTACAGCACCGGCAGCCGGGTCAGTTCCGGCAGGCCATCGCCACCGGCGGTCAGCACGGTGACGAACGGATCACGCGCCAGCAGGCGATCCAGCCACAGCAGGTCGGTCTCGGCGAAAGCGCGCGGGGTGAACATCGGTTGGCCTCAGGCGCGGCTGCCAAGCGACTGCACCATGCGCCCGCGCAGGCCTTCGTCGCTGCCTGCCTGCGGTGGCTGCACTTCATGCAGCGAGAAGCCGCGCACCAGCGCATCTTCTTCATCCAGGCCGTCGTACTCGACGAACTCGGCATCGAACAGCTGCGAGCGTGCAGTGTCTTCGCTGTCGTAGCTCAGCGTATTGCCATCGCTGTCCAGCACTTCGGCAGTGCCGGCCTCGCGGATGCGCAGGCGCGCCCAGATCAGGGTGTTGCCGAGGCTGGCCAGCCACCAGCTGTCGCGGACGTGGGAAAGGTCGTTCATGTGTGTCTTACCAGAGCGAGGCCAGCCAGAGCAGGGCAGCCATGCCCAGTCCGGCCAGCAGGGTCAGCAGCGATACCCAGGCGGGCGTCGCCAGCCCGGACAGCGAGCGGTCCGGCTGGGTGCGGTATTCGCGCCGCAGCAGCCAGCCCAGCGCATCGGGCTTGAGGAAGGCGCCACTGCCGAAGCGCTGCGCCAGCGCCGGATGGCGATCGCGCACATGCACCAGGGTCAGCGGCCAGAAAATCACGAAGGCACTGAACCCGGCCACTGCAACGCCGACGAAACACAGGGCGAAGAACAGGGTCATGGGGGCAGTACCTCCGTGGTCGTGCGTGTGGGCTTAGAAGTCCGCGCTGCCCGGGGCGCGCGGGTAGGGGATCGCATCGCGGATGTTGGACAGACCGCAGACGTACACCACCAGGCGCTCGAAGCCCAGGCCGAAGCCAGCGTGCGGTACCGAGCCGTAGCGGCGGAAATCGCGGTACCAGCTGTAGTGCTCGCGATCCAGGCCGAACTGCGCCATGCGTGCATCCAGCACGTCCAGGCGCTCTTCGCGCTGGCTGCCACCGATGATCTCGCCGATGCCCGGGGCCAGCACGTCCATCGCCGCGACGGTCTTGCCGTCATCGTTCAGGCGCATGTAGAAGGCCTTGATGTGCTCGGGGTAGTTGGTCACCACCACCGGGCGACCGACGTGTTCCTCGGTCAGCCAGCGCTCGTGCTCGGTCTGCAGGTCCAGGCCCCATTCGACCGGGAAGTCGAACTTCTTTCCGGACTTCTGCAGCAGGCTGACCGCATCGGTGTAATCGATGCGTTCGAACGGCGCGTTGATGAAGTCTTCCAGCTTGGTGATCGCGTTCTTGTCCACGCGCTCGGCGATGAAGGCCAGGTCGTCGCCGCGCTCGTTGAGCACCGCGCGGAACAGGTACTTCAGGAATTCCTCGGCCAGGCGTGCGTCTTCGGCCAGGTCGGCGAAGGCGATTTCCGGCTCGATCATCCAGAACTCCGCCAGGTGGCGGGTGGTGTGGCTGTTCTCGGCGCGGAAGGTCGGGCCGAAGGTGTACACCTTGCTCAGCGCCAGGCAGTAGGCCTCGACGTTCAGCTGGCCGGACACGGTCAGGAAGGTTTCCTTGCCGAAGAAGTCGCGGCTGAAGTCGATCCCGCCCTGGGCGTCACGCGGCAGGTTCACCATGTCCAGGGTGGATACGCGGAACATCTGGCCGGCACCTTCGGCGTCGGAGGTGGTGATGATCGGGGTGCTGATCCAGTTGAAGCCGTTCTCGTGGAAGAAGCGGTGCACGGCCTGGGCCAGGCAGTTGCGGATGCGGGTGACCGCGCCGAACAGGTTGGTGCGCGGGCGCAGGTGCGCCACTTCACGCAGGAACTCCGGCGTCATCGGCTTGGGCTGGATCGGGTAGGTGAGCGGGTCTTCGACCCAGCCGACCACCTCGACCGCGCTGGCCTGGATCTCGAACGACTGGCCCTTGCCCTGCGACTTCACCAGCGTGCCGGTGGCCACCAGCGAGCAGCCGGTGGTCAGGCGCTTGATCTCGTCGAAGTTGGCCAGCGCGTCGCCGGCCACGACCTGGATCGGGGCGAAGCAGGAGCCGTCGGTCACATTCACGAAAGCCAGATTTGCTGAACCGCGCACCGTGCGCACCCAACCGCGTACCGTGACTTCGCCACCTTCCGGGATCTTCCCGGCAAGCGCATGTTCAACGCTGACCACCGTCATGACTTGAATCCTCTGCTGATCGACTCGATCTATGAACACGGGAGTTTACCGGTTGCAGCGTTCTGCTTGCGAGGCATTTCTGCGGTCATCGGCTCCCTATAATGTCCCGGTACCTCTGGAGTGATCGACCATGGCTGTCAGCCTGACCCCTATTGCCTTCGAGCGCGTGCAGCGCTTTGTCGCCCAGACCCCCGGCGCGCTGGGCCTGCGTTTTGGCGTGACCAAGACCGGCTGCTCGGGCTGGGGCCACATCACGGACCTGGCCCGCGAGGAGCGCGCGGACGACACCGTGTTCGACCAGGACGGGGTGAAGATCTATGTCGACGCCAAGAGCCTGGCCCTGGTGGACGGCACCGTGATCGACTTCGGCAAGCACGGCCTGAGCGAGACCTTCACGTTCAGCAACCCGAATGCCACCGCCGAGTGCGGCTGCGGCGAGAGCTTCACCACCGACGCCGACAAGGCCTGACGGCCGGTTCTGGCGTCCGCCGGCCGTGGTCCGGCGCTATCGGAACCTGCTCTGGTAGATGCCGACCTTGGTCGGCAGGGAAGGGATCCACGGATGGAACGACCGCTTTTCATTTATCACCCCAACGCCTACGCCCTCTCCTTCGAAGAGGTCGACGGGATCTGTGACTGCTGCGGTCAGTCCCGGACGCTTCGTTACTGTGGGCCGTTCTACACACCTCTGCGTCCCGATTACCTGTGCCCCTGGTGTATCGCCGATGGCAGGGCAGCGGCCAGTTACGAGGGTGAATTCACCGGCTGGAGCGATATCGAGGGGGTATCCCCGGATCCAGCCGACCCGCCGCCAACCATCGCCCGTGAGCTGCTGCTGGAGATCTGCGAGCGCACCCCGGGCTACTCGTCCTGGCAGCAATCGGTCTGGCTGAGCCATTGTGAACGGCCCTGCGCCTTCCTCGGCTTTGCCGGCAGCGAGGACCTCCTGCCCATCCTCGACCAGGTCCGGCCGGACGTGGCCGAGGTCAACCCGCGCGACGCCGAGTGGTTGCTGGAACACCTGAGCCGTGACGGGGAGATGGTTGGCTGCCTGTTCCAGTGCCTGCAATGCGGCCAGCACCGCCTGCATGTGGACCTGGGGTAGCCCGGGGCGGTTTCCGCGTTCGCCGGGCATGGCCCGGCGCTACCAGGTTCAGGTCGCTCTGCGGCTCGCCGGTTGCCCGGCAGCCCCATCTGCGCCATAATGCGCGGCTTCCTGCCTCCCTGGCAGGATCCCTTGCCCCACCGCGGTATCAACGGCGGGGGGCTGTCCGGCCGCAAGGCCACATCCGAAAGGTAGAAAAACATGAGTCGTCATTACGAAATCGTGTTCATGGTCCACCCGGACCAGAGCGAGCAGGTCCCGGCCATGATCGAGCGCTACAAGTCGCTGGTCGAGAACGGCAACGGCACCATCCACCGTCTGGAAGACTGGGGCCGCCGCCAGCTGGCGTACCCGATCCAGAACCTGGTGAAGGCGCACTACGTGCTGCTGAACATCGAAGTCGACCAGGCCGTGCTGACCGAGCTGACCGAAAGCTTCCGCTTCAACGACGCCGTCCTGCGCAACCTGGTCATCAAGCGTGACGAGGCTGACACCGAGCAGTCGCTGATCATGAAGAGCAAGGACGAGAAGGGCGACAAGCCCGAGCGTGGTGAGCGTCGTCGTCGTGATGACGAAGAAGGCGAAACCACCCCCGCCGCTGACAACGATGCCGGCGACGACGCCGCTTCGGCCGCCTAAGGAGCACTGACATGTCCAAGTTCTTCCGTCGCCGCAAGTTCTGCAAGTTCACGGCCGAAGGTGTCAAGGAGATCGACTACAAGGATCTCAACACCCTGCGCCAGTACCTGACCGAGAACGGCAAGATCGTGCCGAGCCGCGTCACCGGTACCAAGTCGAAGTACCAGCGTCAGCTGGCGACCGCCGTCAAGCGCGCTCGCTTCCTGGCCCTGATTCCGTACACCGACAACCACGACGTCTGATGCCGGCGGGGCAGCTTCGCGCTGCCCCCGCTGTGCCAGCTATTCGGACAGCCTTTGTTGCGGGGCCCGCGCCTCGCTAACGAATAACTTATCTGGAGCAATACCATGCAGCTGATCCTCCTGCAGAAAGTCACCAACCTCGGCAACCTGGGCGACCTGGTCGACGTGAAGCCGGGCTACGGCCGTAACTTCCTCGTGCCGCAGGGCAAGGCCGTTCCGGCCACCGAGAGCAACAAGGCCGAGTTCGAAGCCAAGCGCGCTGATTACGAAGCCAAGGCCCAGTCCATCCACGCTGAAGCCGAAGCCCGCAAGGCCAAGCTGGAAGGCGCGAGCGTGACCGTCGCCGCCAACGCTTCGACCGAAGGCAAGCTGTACGGCTCGGTCGGCGCGCGCGAAATCGCCGATGCCTTCACCGCTGCCGGCCTGGCGCTGAGCAAGAGCGAAGTCATCCTGGGCGAAGGCGCCTTCCGCAACATTGGCGAGTACGAAGTCCTGGTGCACCTGCACGCGGACGTCGAGACCACCGTCAAGGTCGTGGTTGAAGCCGAAAAGGCCTGATCCCACGCCGCAAGGCCTGGTATCACCAGAACGGGCGCCCGCAAGGGTGCCCGTTTTGTTTTGGGGCGGCCCGTCCGGCCGGGTCGGTGCTTGGCGTGCGACGCCCGTGCCGATAGATCCTGGATGAATCCATGAAGATCAATGCGTTGGTCTCATTTTCCGGACCCGGGTCGGTTTACGGGGCGGCCCCCGGCAGAGCCGGGAAGCACGAGCGGGCGTGAGCGCTGAGCCTCCTCCCACGGTCATCCCGCCCGTGGAACATTGGCCCCGCTATACTCATTCCATTGCGTCACCCTTGGCCTTGTTGAATTCTTTTGAAATCAAGGGCTTGAGGTGCTGGCTGACCTGACATCCACTATGGTGGCGGCCGTAAGGCCCTTGCCCGGAACCCAATCACGCCATGCGTCTTTCCACGATCAAGCTGTCCGGCTTCAAGTCCTTCGTCGATCCGACCACCCTGCACCTGCCGACCAACATGACCGGCGTGGTGGGCCCCAATGGCTGCGGCAAGTCGAACATCATCGACGCGGTGCGTTGGGTCATGGGCGAAAGTTCGGCCAGCCGCCTGCGTGGTGACTCGCTCACCGACGTGATCTTCTCCGGTTCCAATGCCCGCAAGCCGGTCTCGCAGGCCACCGTCGAGCTGATCTTCGACAACTCCGACCACACGATCTCCGGCGAGTACGCCTCGTTCAACGAGATCTCGGTCAAGCGCACCGTCAGCCGCGACGGCAGCAGCAACTATTACCTCAACGGCACCAAGTGCCGCCGTCGCGACATCACCGACCTGTTCCTCGGCACTGGCCTGGGCCCGCGCAGCTACTCGATCATCGAGCAGGGCATGATCAGCCAGATCATCGAAGCGCGCCCGGAAGACCTGCGCGTGTACCTGGAAGAGGCCGCCGGCATCTCCAAGTACAAGGAGCGCCGCAAGGAAACCGAGACCCGCATCCGCCACACCCGCGAGAACCTGGACCGCCTTGGCGACCTGCGCGAGGAAATCACCAAGCAGCTCGAGCACCTCAAGCGGCAGGCCAAGCAGGCCGAGCAGTACCAGGCGTTGCAGGAAGAACGCCGGGTCAAGGATGCGGAGTGGAAGGCGCTGGAATACCGTGGCCTGGATGGTCGCCTGTCCAAGCTGCGCGAAGGGCTGTCGCAGGAAGAAACCAAGCTGCAGCAGCTGATTGCCGACCAGCGCGACGCTGAGGCGCGGATCGAGACTTCCCGCGTGCGCCGCGAGGAGGCTGCCGACGCGCTCAATGCCGCGCAGGCCGAGGTCTACCAGGTGGGCAGCACGCTGGCCCGCCTCGAACAGCAGATCCAGCACCAGCGCGAACTGTCGCAGCGCCTGCACAAGGCGCGCGATGAAACCCGCCAGGCATTGGCCGAACTGGGCCAGCACATCAGCGGCGACGAGGCCAAGCTGATGGTGCTGCGCGAAGCGGTCGATGCGGCTACCCCGCAGCTGGAAGCGCTGCAGGAAGAAAACGAGATCAAGCAGGAAGGCCTGCGTGAGGCCGAAGCGCGGTTGTCCGATTGGCAGCAGCGTTGGGAGCAGCACACCTCGCAGAGCTCGGAAGCCTCGCGCGCCGGCGAGGTCGAGCGCACCCGCGTGGACTACCTGGACAAGCAGATCCTTGATGCCGATCGTCGCCGCGAAGCGCTGGCGGCCGAACGTGCCGGGCTGGACGTGGATGCACTGGATGAAGTCTTCGAGCAGCTGCACCTGCAGCACGATACGCAGAAGACCGCGCTGGATGAGCTGACCGAGCAGGTCGAGGAGCGCAAGCACGGTGTCGCCGCCGTGCAAGAGCAGCAGCGCAACGGGCAGAACGAGCTGGCCGAGCTGCGCAAGCAGGTCAATGGCCTGCGCGGGCGCCTGTCTTCGCTGGAAACCCTGCAGCAGGCTGCACTCGGCCAGGAGCAGGGCGCGGCGGTGGCGTGGCTGAAGTCGCGTGGGCTGGATTCGGCCGCGCGCGTAGGTGAGCGCCTGGATGTTGATGCGGGTTGGGAAAACGCAGTGGAAAGCGCGCTCGGTCAATTGATCGAAGGCGTGCTGGTCGACGACCCGGCCAGCCTGGTCGATGCGTTGGGTGAGCTGGGCGAAGGCCGCATCGCGCTGGTTGCCAATGATGGTGCGGACCTGAAGGTTGCGCCGACCTCGCTGGCTGCACGTGTGCGTGGACCAGCGTCGATCCGGCGCCTGCTTGCACGCCTGCACGGCGCGCGTGACCTTGCCGAAGCCAATGCACTGCAGGCCAGCCTGCCCGAGGGCGATTCCATCATCACCCAGGGCGGCGAACGCTTGGGCGAAGGCTGGGTGCGCGTGTCGCGCTCCGGCGCCGCCAAGCAGGGCGCGCTGCTGCGCGAACGCGAAATCAACGAACTGCGCGAGCAGATCGAGCAGCTGCAATCGCGCGAAGCCGAACTGGAAGAACAGCTGGCCGGTTTCCGCGAGCACCTGTTGGCCGCCGAACAGCAGCGCGAGGATGCGCAGCGTGCGCTGTACCTGGCGCACCGCGCGGTGTCCGAACTGGCCGGCCAGCTGCAGGGCCAGCAGGGCAAGGTCGAGGCGGCACGTACGCGCATCGACCGTATCGAAGGCGAGCTCAGCCAGTTGCTGGAGACCCTGGACATCAATCGCGAGCAGGCGCGTGAAGCGCGTGCGCGGTTGGAGAATGCGGTCAACAGCATGGGTGACCTGGAGTCGAACCGGCAGGGCCTGGAGGGCGAACGCCGTCAGTTGACCGAGGCGCGTGATCTGGCCCGCGACGCCGCCCGTGCGGTGCGCGAGCGGTCGCACGCGTTGGCCCTGACCCTGGAATCACAGCGCGCCCAGGTGGCGTCGTTGAGCCAGGCGCTGGAACGCATGAGTACGCAGCGTGGCCAGCTTGATGCACGCCTGGGCGAACTGCATTCGCAGCTGGACGAAGGCGATACCCCGGTCGAATCGCTGCAGGCCGAGCACCAGAACGCGCTGGAAGAGCGTGTCCGTGCCGATCGCGTGCTGACCGAAGCGCGCACGTTGCTGGATGGCATCGATGCCGAACTGCGCAACTACGAGCAGACCCGCCACCAGCGCGACGAGCAGGCGCTGTCCCAGCGCGAGCGCATCTCGCAGCGCAAGCTGGACCAGCAGGCGCTGGTACTCAGTGCTGAAACCCTGCAGGGCGCAGTGGAGAAGGCCGGTTTCGTGCTGCAGGATGTGATCAACGCGCTGCCCGAAGAGGCCCGCCTGGGCGACTGGGAGCAGGCGGTGCACCAGATCGACGGTCGCATGCGCCGGCTGGAGCCGGTCAACCTGGCCGCGATCCACGAGTATGGCGAAGCCTCGCAGCGCTCGGAGTATCTGGATGCCCAGCACGTGGACCTGACCACCGCGCTGGAGACCCTGGAAGATGCGATCCGCAAGATCGACCGCGAAACCCGGGGCCGCTTCAAGGACACCTTCGACCGTGTCAACGCTGGTGTGCAGGCGCTGTATCCGCGCCTGTTCGGTGGCGGCCACGCCTACCTGGAGCTGACCGGCGAAGATCTTCTCGATACCGGCGTGACCATCATGGCGCGTCCGCCGGGCAAGCGCGTGTCGAGCATCTCGCTGCTGTCCGGCGGCGAAAAGGCGATGACCGCCGTGGCGCTGGTGTTTGCGATCTTCCAGCTCAACCCGGCACCGTTCTGCCTGCTGGACGAGGTGGACGCGCCGCTGGATGAAGCCAACGTCGGCCGCCTGGCCAACATGGTCAAGGAAATGAGCGAGAAGGTGCAGTTCCTGTTCGTCAGCCACAACAAGGCCACGATGGAAGCGGCGCACCAGTTGTCGGGCGTGACGATGCGCGAGCCGGGAGTCAGCCGCCTGGTCAGCGTGGACCTGGAAGAAGCCGCGCGATTGGCGGGCGCGGCCTGACGTGCCATCCTAGTTACCTGAATGAACTAGCCGGAGAACCTAACGAATGTCCGACACGGCACTGTTGCGCATCGGCATCCTGGCCGCCGGCCTGCTGTTGGTCGCTGCGATCTTCCTGTTTGGCCGCCCGAAAAAGAAGCCCCAGGGCCGTCGCCTCGATAGCGCCGAACCGATCAGCGGCGAGCGTCGCGAGCCGGTGCTGGGCGAGGATGGCGTGCCTGTGGCCGGCGACCGCGTCGAGCCTGGCATGGGCGAGACGGTCGAGCAGGCCGAACTGGGGTTGCCCGATGTCGATGGCGCGGCCAGCGACCTGGGCAAGCGCGCGACGCAGGATTTCGACAAGATCGTTTCGCTGTTCGTGGCCGCCCGCGCCGGTGAGCAGCTGCGCGGCGAAGACATCGTCGTGGCAGCGGAGAAGACCGGCCTGGTGTTTGGCCACATGAATGTCTTCCACCGGCTGGTGGAGGGGCATCCCGAGCGAGGCCCGATTTTCTCGATGGCCAGCATCATGAAGCCGGGCAGCTTCGACATGGGCAACATCCGCGCCATGGAAACCCCGGCCATCGCCTTCTTCCTGACCCTGCCGGCACCGCTGACCGCGCTGGACGCCTGGGAAAAGATGCTGCCGACCGTGCAGCGCATGGCTGAACTGCTCGATGGCGTGGTGCTGGATGACAGCCGCAACGCGCTCGGCCGCCAGCGCATCGCCCACATCCGTGATGAGCTGCGCGCCTATGATCGCCAGCACCAGGCGCCGCCGCTGACCAAGACCCCGCGCTGGTAAGCGCGGCAGGTCCTGGCGTGCCGACCAACGGTCGGCACCCACAACAGTAGATCCAAGCCATGCGTGGATGCGGCGAACCAGGGTTCGCCCCCCACCAGACCAGTAGATCCACGCCATGCGTGGATAGGGTCAGACCGGTACCCCAGCCACTTTCGCGAACGCGTTGCGGAATGCGGCCATTTCCTCTTCGGTGCCCACGGTCACGCGCACGCGCTGCGGCCAGATCGGCCAGCTGCGGCCGATCACCACGCCGTTGTCCGCCATCGCCTTGGCAAAGGCCGCGCCGTCGCGCTGCACATCCACCACGAAGCAGTTCGCTTCGGTCGGCAGGCAGTCAAAGCCACGCTTGCCCAGCCAGGCGATGGTGGCCTGCCGGACCTTGGCGTTCTGCAGACGTCGCTGCGGGATCAACTGCGGGTCGCGCAGGCTGGCCAGTGCCGCTGCAAGGGCGGGCACCGGCAGCGGGTTCTCGCCCAGGCTCGCCAGCTCGCGCAGGCGCTCCGGATGCGCTGCAGCCACGCCAAGACGCAGGCCGGCCATGCCGTACAGCTTGGAGAAGGTGCGCAGCACGATCAGGTCATCGCGCTGGGCCACCTGTGCAATCAGGCTGGGCTGTTCGCTGTACTGCAGATAGGCCTCGTCCAGCAGCACGCGGGTATCTGCGGGCTTGTTGGCCATCAGCCAGGCCAGCTCGTTGGCCGGACTGATCGAGCCGGTGGGGTTGTTGGGATTGCACACGTACAGCAGGCCGGTCGGCCGCGCGTGCGCGGCGGCCACCATCGCGCGCAGGTCGTGCGCGCCATCGCTGCGCAGCGGCACCTTCTGCACGTGGGCGCCACGCGCAGCTGCCATCTCGCCCAGCGTCTCGAAGGTCGGGTCGGCCACCACCAGGCCCGCCTGCGGGCCGGTCCACAGTGTCGCCGCACGGTTCAGCGGTTCGCTGGAGCCCGGATACAGGCGCACGTGGTCGGCGGGAATACCGGCCTGGGCGATGAATGCGTCGCGCACCTCACCGGCCAGGGCGAAGCGGTAACGGCCGCAGCTGGCGATGCTGTCGCGCGCCGCCTGCTGGGCGGCCGGCGAGGGGCCATAGGGGCATTCGTTGAAGTTCAGCAGCACCGGGCCCGCATCGGCGGGTGGCGGCGCAACGGTCGCCGGCTGTGCCTGGGCCGACCGGGGCAGGCCGCTGCTGGCGAGGGCGAGACCGGCACCGGCCAGCTGCAGGAAGTGGCGACGGGAGGCAGGCAAGGTCACAGGGGGCGGTTCCGGAAGGGCGACCGACGCACGCTAGCGCTGGTGGTCAGCGCGGGCAAGGGGGTGCGCAGCGTCTCCAATCATGCGCGACCGTTGCTCGCCGCCAGTCCCGCATGGCCCGGCTCTACAAGGTGCTGCGCGCAGGCGCGGTAGAATTCACGGCCATCCCAGAACCCGCGGATTCCGATGAGCCCCAGCCCCGCCGAACGTGCCGAAGACCTGCGCCGGCAGATCGCCCAGGCCAATCGCGCCTATCACGAGCTGGATGCGCCGGAGATCCCCGACGTCGACTACGACCGCCTGGTGCGCGAGCTGGAGGCGCTGGAGCGCGAGCATCCTGATCTCGCCCGTGCCGACAGCCCGACCCAGCAGGTCGGGGCACGCCCGTCCGGCCGCTTCGCCGAAGTCACCCATGCAGTACCGATGCTGTCGCTTTCCAATGCTTTCAGTGATGAGGAAGTGGCCGACTTCGTGCGCCGCATCGATGAGCGCCTGCGCCGCGGCACCCTGCGTTTTTCAGCCGAACCGAAGATGGACGGCCTGGCGATCAGCCTGCGTTACGAGGACGGTCATTTCGTGCTGGGCGCCACCCGGGGCGATGGCAGCACCGGTGAGGACGTGACTGCCAACCTGCGCGAGATCGGCGACATTCCCAAGCGCCTGAAAGGCAGGGACTGGCCGGATGTGCTGGAAGTGCGCGGTGAGGTCTACATGGCCCGCGCCGACTTCGAGGCCTACAACGAGCGCGCGCGCCTGCACGGTGGCAAGGTGCTGGCCAATCCGCGCAATGCCGCGGCCGGTTCGCTGCGCCAGCTTGACCCGAAGATCAGCGCGCAGCGCAGGCTCAGTTTCTTCACCTACGGTACCGGTGAAGTGCAGGGCGGTGAGTTGCCCGATACCCACTCGGGCACGCTGGCGCAGCTGCGCGACTGGGGTTTCCCGGTCAGCGACCTGTGCAAGGTGGTGGAAGGCAGCGACGGCCTGCTGGCGTACTACCGTGACATCGGCGAGCGTCGCGACGGTCTGGCATTCGACATTGATGGCGTGGTCTACAAGCTCGATGACCGCGCCGGCCAGCAGGCCATGGGCTTCGTGTCGCGCGCACCACGCTGGGCCATCGCGCACAAGTTCCCTGCGCAGGAACAGAGCACTACGCTGGAGGCCATCGAAATCCAGATCGGCCGTACCGGTGCCGCCACTCCGGTGGCGCGCCTTGCGCCGGTCGCGGTGGCCGGTGTGATCGTCTCCAATGCCACCCTGCACAACGCCGACCAGATCGCGCGCCTGGATGTGCGCGTGGGCGACAGCGTGATCGTGCGCCGCGCCGGCGATGTGATTCCGGAAGTGGTTAGTGTCATTCTCGACCGTCGTCCCGCCGGCACCACGCCCTGGCAGATGCCGACCACCTGCCCGGTGTGCGGCTCGGAGATCGTGCGCGAGGAAGGGGCTGCTGCCTGGCGCTGCTCGGGCGAGCTGTCCTGCCCGGCGCAGCGCAAGGAGGCCATCGCCCACTTCGCCTCGCGACGGGCGATGGATATCGACGGTCTTGGCGACAAGTACATCGAAACCCTGGTGGACGCCGGCATCGTCAGGAGCGTGGCTGATCTGTACCGCCTCACCCGCGACCAGCTGCTGCACCTGAAGCTGGTGCTGGATGCTGAAGATCCTTCCGCGCTCGCGGCCAGCCTGAAACTGCACCTACCGGCCGAAGGCAGCGGCGCGGTGCTCAACGCTGTGTTGAAGCTGGATGGCAACGACGCGGGGTGGCGCGCGCAGGCACTGGCGCAGCCGGCAGCGTTCGAATGGAACACAAAGAAGATCGCGACCAAATGGGCTGACAACCTGATCGCTGCGATCGATGCCAGCCGTGATGCGACGCTGGAGCGACTGTTGTTCGCACTGGGCATCGAGCACGTCGGCGAGAGTACCGCCAAGGCACTGGCACAGTGGTTTGGCGATCTGGCGTTGATCCGCCGCCTGCCGTGGCCGTTGTTCAAGCGCGTGCCCGACATCGGTGGCGAAGTGGCGCGCTCGCTGGGCCACTTCTTCGAACAGGAAGGCAACCAACAGGCCATCGACGCGCTGCTGCAGGTGGGGCAGGTGCGCATCAGCGACGTGCACCCGCCAAGTGCGAAGCTGCGCGAGGGGCTGGACCTTGCCCAGCTGCTGGTCGAGGCGGAGATTCCCGGCATTACCCGCCTGCGCGCGGAGAAGCTGGTGGCCGCACTGCCCAGCGCGCAGGCGGTGCTGGACGCCGAGCACGGCCAGTTCGTCAACGCCGGCCTGCCCGATGACACCGCGCGCGGCGTCGCTGACTGGCTGGACAGCGAGGGCCATGGCGCGATGTTGCTGGCCGCCGAAGTGGAGATGAAGCACATCCTGGCTAGCGCACCGGCCCTGGCCGAAGTGGTGGCCGGCCCGCTGGACGGGCAGACGGTGGTGCTTACCGGCACGCTGGCCCAGCTCAATCGCGATACCGCCAAGGAGCGCCTGGAGGCGCTGGGCGCCAAGGTATCCGGCAGCGTGTCGAAGAAGACCAGTTTCGTGGTGGCAGGCACCGAGGCGGGTTCAAAGCTGGACAAGGCGCAATCGCTGGGCGTTCCGGTGTGGGATGAAGAGCGCCTGCTGGCCTACCTGGCCGAACACGAGTGATGAACCGGCCGGGTGCGCAGGCACCCGGCACGCAACCGCAAAGGAACACTGATGCAGACCGCTCCGCTGGATTTCCGCCTGGCCACCCGTGCCGACGAGGAACTGCTGATCGCGCTGATGCGCGATTTCTACGCCGAAGACAAGATCGAATTCGACGATGCGCGCGTGCGCCGTGGTGTCGATGCGCTGCTGGCCGATCCGCGCAACGGGGAAGTGCTGCTGTGGCTGGACGAGGCCGCGGCCGTCGTTGGCTATGCGGTGATCGCGATGGGCTTCAGCCTGGAGCAGGGCGGCCATTTCATGCTGCTCGACGAGCTCTACCTCAGCCACCGCGCGCGTGGCCGTGGCCGTGGCAAGCGGGCGCTGGCCATCTGCGAACAACGCGCGCGCGGGCGCGGTGTCAGCCGGCTGCGGCTGGAGGTCAACCATCACAACGAACTGGCGCGCCGCCTGTACCTGGCCAGTGGCTACATCGATGACACGCGCGATCTGCTGACCCTGCCGCTGGACCATCCGCGCCCGGAGGGCATCCTGTGAGCGAGGCACTGCTGCGCAGCCTGCAACAGCGTGCCAGCCTCAATGCGCTGGTGCGACGCTTCTTTGCCGAGCGTGGCGTGCTGGAAGTGGAAACGCCGATCCTTTCCGTGGCCGGCAACACCGAGCCGAACATCGACAGCTTCCACACCGATTTCAGCGGCCACGTCGATGCGGGCGGACGCCGCCGCTGGCTGCGCACCTCGCCGGAGTTCCCGCTCAAGCGCCTGCTCGCTGCCGGCGTGGGCGACTGCTATGAGCTGGGCCGGGTGTTCCGCAATGGCGAAGCCGGTGGCCGCCACAATCCCGAGTTCACCATGCTGGAGTGGTATCGGGTTGGCTGGGACCACCATCGGTTGCTGCAGGAAACCGCCGAACTGGTGGGGCAGGCGTTGGCGCTGGTTGGCCGCAGCGCGACGCTGCGCGTGCTGAGCTATCGCGAACTGTTCCAGCAACAGGCCGGCGTGGACCCGTTTGATGCCGATGAGGGCCAACTGCGCGCCGCGCTGGGCGAGGTGCACATCGATCCGGTAGGCCTGACCCGCGATGATTGGCTGGATCTGTTGATGACCCACCGTATCCAACCGCACTTCGATGACACGGTCATGACCGTGGTCCACGACTGGCCCGCCAGCCAGGCGGCACTGGCGCGCATCCGCCCCGGCACACCGCCGCTGGCCGAGCGTTTCGAGCTGTACCTGGGCGCGGTGGAACTGGCCAATGGCTATAACGAACTGAACGATGCGGCTGAACAGCGCGCGCGTTTCCAGCATGACCTGCAGCGTCGCCATGCACGGGGGCAGGTACAGCCCGCGCTGGATGAAGCGTTGTTGCATGCACTGCCTGCAATGCCCGCCTGTGCCGGTGTTGCCGTTGGCGTTGATCGCCTGCTGATGGCGATGCACCGCACACCGCGCATCGCCGACGTGCTTGCATTCGATTTCGCCCACGCATGAGCCGATTTCCCCTGGACCTGGCAGGCTGAACGAAAACACGCGTCTGCGCGCTTGATTCAGCAAGTACGATGATGCTCTTATCACAGCCGATACCGCACACTTGCGTCGTGGTTCATCCATTCATGGGGAAGGCTTTGGTCAAGTGGTTTGCGGTCGTAGCGGCACCGATGTACTCCGTGGCGATATGGGGTGCCCTGCTTCCGTCGACCGCATCGGCGCAGTCGCTTGGCTATGACAGCGAAGTGGTGACCTGCGAATCCCGCGACATGGGTTGGGTGCATTGCGACATCGATGTCAGCAACGGCGTTGACCTGATCCGCCAGTTGTCCAGCAACAGCTGCATCCGTGGCAGCGAGTGGGGCACCGACCGCAGTGGCGTGTGGGTGACCTTGGGCTGCCGCGCCGAGTTCCGCGCGCGCGGTGCAGAGACTGATGCCGTGCCCTCGGCCGAGGGCCGCAAGCGACTGGTGCGGCGGGTAGTGCGCTGTGAGTCCAATGGCCGCCCGCAGAGCTGCCCGGTACGCCTGGACGGTGCGCCGGTACGGTTGCTGCGGCAGCTGTCGGTGCTGCCGTGCCGGGAAGGGCAGGGCTGGGGCTACAAGCGCAATGAGGTGTGGACCACCCGGGGGTGCCAGGGTGATTTCGAGGTGGCCGACGAGCAGGGCCGTTTCGTCGACATGCCGCGCCGGCTGACCTGCGAATCCAAGTCCAAAAAGCGCCGCTTCTGTGGCGCCAGCATCTCCACCAGCGCCACCCTGTCCAACCAGCTTTCCAGCACCCCGTGCGAGGAAGGCAGCACCTGGGGCTGGAACCGCAACGGCATCTGGGTCGACGGCGGCTGCCGCGCAGAATTCTCGGTGAACTGACCCCGGACGGGGTCCATCCGTGCGTGGCGTGGCCCTACAATGGGGCCATGAATACCGCCACCGACCTCGACTACGCCCGTTACGACCACATCCGCCCGATCCTGTGGACCGGCGATGCCCTGCAACTGCTCGACCAGCGCAAGCTGCCGTTCGTGGTCGAGCATGTGGCCTGCCATGACAGCGATGAGGTGGCTGCGGCCATCCACGCCCTGACCGTGCGCGGTGCGCCGGCCATCGGAATCGCTGCCGCCTGGGGTGTGGTGCTGGCCGCACGTGATGTGCAGGCGGCCGATGGCGCGCATGCCCTGCAGCAGCTGGAACCGGCGCTGCAGCGGTTGAATGCCTCTCGCCCGACCGCGGTGAACCTGGCCTGGGCGCTGGCACGCATGCGACGTTGCCTGAGCGCTGCCGGTGCCGACTGGAAGGCGCTGCTGGAGGCTGAAGCGCAAGCGATCGCCGAAGAAGACCTGGCCGCGAACCGCCACATGGGCGCACTCGGTGCCGGCCTGATCGAGGCCGGCAGCGGCGTGTTGACCCATTGCAATACCGGCTCGCTGGCCACCGCCGGCTTCGGTACGGCGCTGGGCGTGATCCGCGCCGGCATGGCCCAGGACCGCATCGCCCGTGTGTTTGCAGGTGAGACCCGGCCGTGGTTGCAGGGTGCGCGCCTGACTGTATGGGAGCTGCAGCAGGACGGCATCGACGCGACGCTGATCGCCGACTCGGCCGCCTCGCACCTGATGAAGACCGGTGCGGTGCAGTGGGTGATCGTAGGCGCTGACCGCATCTGCGCCAATGGCGATACGGCCAACAAGATCGGCACCTACCAGCTGGCCATCGCGGCCCGCCACCACGGGGTGAAGTTCATGGTCGTGGCGCCGTCCTCGACGGTGGACATGGATACCGTGGACGGCAGCCAGATCGAGATCGAGCAGCGCGACCCGGGCGAACTGTACGGCGTGGGCGGCACCCGCACCGTGGCCGAGGGCATCGCCGCCTGGAACCCGGTGTTCGATGTCACCCCGGGCGAGCTGATCGATGCCATTGTGACCGAGCGGGGGGTGATCCTGAACCCGACCGCGGAGAACATGCGTACCGCCTTCGGCGGTTGACGCGGGCAGGGGCGGGTGCCTTTCCGCTGGAAAGGGCTCCGACCCCGGCGTCCAGTAGTGCCGGCCGTTGGCCGGCAGCCCCCTAAGTTCCTGATTTGTGCCGGTAAAATCACCGTAAAGGCAGGCGGAAAACGGCCCCGTGTGGTAGAATCCAGCGGTTGAATCGAGGTTCCGGCACGACCACCCCCGGGTGGATGCGCCGGACTGGACCGCTACCAGACAACGGAACCCGAATGGCAGAAACCGCCAAGGAAATCATCCAGGTCAACCTGGAAGACGAGATGCGCAAGAGCTACCTCGATTACGCCATGAGCGTGATCGTGGGGCGCGCGCTGCCAGATGCGCGCGATGGCCTCAAGCCGGTGCATCGTCGTGTGCTGTTTGCGATGAATGAACTCAACGCGCACAGCAACAAGCCCTACTTCAAGTCGGCACGTATCGTCGGTGACGTCATCGGTAAGTACCACCCGCATGGCGACCAGTCGGTGTACGACACGCTGGTGCGATTGGCACAGCCGTTCTCGCTGCGCTACATGCTGGTCGATGGCCAGGGTAACTTCGGTTCGGTCGACGGCGACTCCGCCGCGGCGATGCGATACACCGAGGCGCGCATGTCGCGGCTCGCGCATGAGCTGATGGCGGACATCGACAAGGAAACCGTCGATTTCCAGCCCAACTACGACGAAAAGGAACTGGAGCCGACGGTCATGCCGACCCGGTTCCCGAACCTGCTGGTCAATGGTTCGGCCGGTATCGCGGTGGGCATGGCGACCAACATTCCGCCGCACAACCTCACCGAATCGATCAATGCCTGCATCGCGCTGATCGACAATCCGGAAATCGATATCGACGGCCTGATGGAGTTCATCCCGGGCCCGGATTTCCCGACTGCGGGCATCATCAACGGCACCGCCGGCATCATCGCCGGTTACCGCACCGGCCGTGGCCGCGTGCGCATCCGTGCCAAGGCGGATGTCGAAGTGGCCGACAACGGCCGCGAATCGATCATCGTCACTGAAATTCCTTACCAGGTGAACAAGGCGCGTCTGATCGAGAAGATCGCCGAGCTGGTCAAGGAAAAGAAGATCGAAGGCATCAGCGAGCTGCGCGATGAGTCCGACAAGGACGGCATGCGCATCTACATCGAAATCAAGCGCGGCGAGTCGGCCGAGGTTGTGCTCAACAACCTCTACCAGCAGACCCAGATGGAGTCGGTGTTCGGCATCAACATGGTGGCGCTGGTCGACGGCCGCCCGCAGTTGATGAACCTCAAGCAGATGCTGGAGGCCTTCGTCCGCCACCGTCGCGAAGTGGTTACCCGCCGCACCGTGTTCGAGCTGCGCAAGGCGCGCGCCCGTGCCCACGTGCTGGAAGGCCTGACCGTTGCGCTGGCCAACATCGACGAGATGATCGAACTGATCAAGACCTCGCCGAACCCCACCGAGGCACGCGAGCGCATGCTTGCGCGCCTGTGGGAACCGGGCCTGGTCGGTTCGATGCTCGGCGCCGCCGGTGCCGAAGCCTCGCGTCCCGATGACCTGCCCAAGGGCGTGGGCCTGATCGAAGGCGGCTACCAGCTGACCGAGATCCAGGCGACGCAGATCCTGGAAATGCGCCTGCACCGCCTGACCGGGCTGGAGCAGGACCGCCTGACCGAGGAATACAAGCAGCTGCTGGAAGTGATCGCCGGGCTCATCCATATCCTAGAAGATCCCGATCGCCTGCTGCAGGTGATCCGCGAAGAGCTGATCAACGTGCGGGCCGAGTTCGGTGACGAGCGCCGTACCGAGATCCGCCACAGCGAAGAAGACCTGGACATCCTCGACCTGATCGCCCCGGAAGACGTGGTGGTCACCCTGTCGCATGCCGGTTACGTGAAGCGCCAGCCGGTCAGCGCCTATCGCGCCCAGCGTCGAGGCGGCCGCGGCCGCAGCGCAGCGTCGACCAAGGAAGAGGATTTCATCGAGCAGCTGTGGCTGGTCAACACGCACGACACGCTGCTGACCTTCACCAGTTCGGGCAAGGTGTTCTGGCTGCCGGTGTACCAGCTGCCTGAAGCCGGTTCCAATGCCCGCGGTCGTCCGATCATCAACTGGATCCCGCTGGAGCCGGGCGAACGCGTGCAGGCCGTGCTGCCGGTGCGCGAGTACGCCGATGGCCAGTTCGTGTTCTTCGCCACCAAGAACGGTACGGTCAAGAAGACCCCGCTGGGCGAGTTCGCCTTCCGTCTGGCCCGCGGCAAGATCGCGATCAACCTCGACGAGGGCGATGCCCTGGTCGGCGTCGGCCTGACCGATGGCGAGCGCGACATCCTGCTGTTCGCCTCCAACGGCAAGACCGTGCGCTTCGGTGAAGACAAGGTCCGCTCGATGGGTCGTACCGCTACCGGCGTGCGCGGCATCAGGATGCCGGCCGGCGAGGAAGTGGTCAGCCTGATCGTGGCCGAGAGTGCTGGCGGCATCGAGGACGAGAACGAGGACGACAACGGTGTCGAGGAGGCCGTCGCCAATGGCGATGCGCTGATCGAAGGTGCCGACGACGCCAACCTGCGTTACATCCTCACCGCCACCGAAAACGGCTACGGCAAGCGCACCCCGCTGCCGGACTACCCGCGCAAGGGTCGTGGCACGCAGGGCGTCATCGGCATCCAGACCACCGAGCGCAATGGCAAGCTGGTTGCCGCGGTGCTGATGGGTACCGACGATGAAGTCCTGCTGATCTCCGACGGCGGCACCCTGGTGCGTACCCGTGGCTCGGAAATCAGCCGCGTCGGCCGCAACACCCAGGGCGTGACCCTGATCCGCCTGTCCAAGGACGAGAAGCTGCAGGCGGTGGAGCGCATGGATGCCTCGATCGACGAGGACGAGGACGAGGTGGCCGCCGCCGCCCCGGCCGCGACCGACGGCGCACCGGCTGCTGCCAGCAGCGAGGACGCCGCGCAGGAGTGATCCTGCCGCGATGCTGAGGTACCCGACGACGCCGGCCTTGTGCCGGCGTCGTCGTGCCTGCAGTCGAAAATACGCACGCACTTCACGGTGACGGTGGCATAAGGGCGCATGCTGCCCCCGGAGATCGACGATGTCCGCCACGCCGCAGTCTGCTTCCGCGCCTCCGCCCCGCCATCCTCTGGTTACCGTGCTGGCCCTGTTGCTGATCGTGCTCGGCCTGGTCATCGGCGGCCTTGGTGCGTGGCTGCTCAGCCTCGGTGGCTCCTGGTACTACGCCATCGCCGGCTTGGGCCTGCTGGTCTGCGGCATCCTGTTGTGGGGCAATCGGCGTAGCGGTGCACTGCTGTACGCACTGGTGTTCATCGGCAGCCTGCTGTGGACCTGGTGGGAGTCGGGCAGCGATTACTGGCGCTGGGTACCACGGCTGGGCCTGGTGACCGCCCTCGGCATCGTCCTGGCATTGCTGGCGCCGACCCTGCAGGCGCCGGTGCCCAGGCGGCTGTCGCGCAGCGTGGCCGCTGTACTGATGCTGGTCTTCGTGGCCGCCTTCGGCCTCGCGTTCACCCCGCATGGCGTGGTCGACGGGCATCAGCCGTTCCCCGAGCCGGCGGTCAGCGCCGGGCTTGATCCCACCCGTGACACCACCGGCCTGCAGCCTGCCGACCAGCCGGCCGAGGGGGACTGGCCGGCATGGGGGCGCAGCAATGCCGCCACCCGTTATTCGCCGCTGCAGCAGGTCACCCCGGAAAACGTGGGAACCCTGCAACTGGCGTGGCAGTTCCGCACGGGCGACCTGCCGAAGAAGCGCTGGGGTGCGGAAACCACGCCACTGAAGATCGGTGATCGGTTGTACCTGTGCACCGCACGCAATCAGTTGATCGCCCTCGATGCCGGCAGCGGCAAGGAGCTATGGCGTTTCGACCCGAAGGTGAAAGATGCGTCGATCCCGTACACGGCCGCCTGCCGTGGCGTGTCCTATTACGAGCTGCCCAGCGCGCCGACCCTCGCCGATGCCGCACTCGCTGATGTGGCTGCCGATCTCGCGCTGCCCGCACCGCCGCCGACCCGCACCCACCGGAGCGCGGCGCCAGGGAGCCGCTCAGCCTGCAGCGCACGCATCATCGAAGGCACGCTGGACGGTCGCCTGATCGCGGTGGACGCCGACAGCGGTCGCCCCTGCGCGAATTTCGGCAACAACGGCCAGGTCGACATCACCCTGGGCATGGGCGAGGTGCCGCCGGGTTACGTATCGATCACCTCGCCGCCGGCGATCGTCCGCGGTGTCATCGTCACCGGCCACCAGGTACTGGACGGCCAGCGCCGCGACGCGCCCTCCGGCGTCATCCAGGCCTACGACGCGATCAGCGGCAAGCTGCGCTGGGCGTGGGACATGGACCACCCCGAGCGCAGCGGCCTGCCACCGCGCGAGCAGACCTACACACGTGGCACACCGAACATGTGGACCACCGCTACCGGCGATGAAGCACTGGGCCTGGTGTACCTGCCGATGGGCAATTCCGCAGGCGACTACTGGAGTGGCTCGCGCACCGAAAACCAGAACAGGTACGCGACCTCGCTGGTCGCCATCGATGTGGCTACCGGCAAGCCGGTCTGGCATTTCCAGGCCGTGCGCAAGGACGTCTGGGACTACGACCTGGGTTCGCAGGCCAGCCTGATCGACTACCCGACGGCATCGGGAAAGGTGCCGGCGATCCTGCTGCCCACCAAGCAGGGCGACATGTACATCCTCGACCGTCGCAACGGCCAGCTGCTCACCCCGGCCGAGGAGCGCAAGGTGCCACAGGGCGGCGTGGAGCCCGAGCAGCGCGCCGCCACCCAGCTGTTCTCGCTGTACCACACGCTGCGGCGCGACGACGCGCTGACCGAGCGCGACATGTGGGGCATCACCCCCATCGACCAGCTGGTCTGCCGAATCCAGTTCCGCAAGGCACATTACGAAGGGTTCTACACACCGCCCAGCAGCGATCACCACTCCATCGAATACCCCGGCTACAACGGTGGCTCGGACTGGGGCAGCGTGGCCATCGATACGCGGCGTGGCGTGATCGTGGCCAACTACAACGACATGCCCAACTACAACCGGCTGGTGCCGCGCGCCGAAGCCGACCGCAAGGGCTGGCTGCCGCGCGAGCAGATGCGCGCCGACAAGGGCGGTGCCGAAGGCGCAGGGGATCCGCAGGTCGGCACGCCCTATGGCATCGACGTCAACGCCGGTTGGCGGCTGCCGTTCACTGGCCTGCTGTGCAAGCAGCCGCCCTATGGCGGTATCCGTGCGATCGACCTGCGCAGCGGCAAGCTGCTGTGGGACCGGCCGTTCGGCAGCGCGCGTGGCAACGGCCCCTTCGGCATCCGCTCCGGCCTGCCCATTGAAATCGGCACGCCGAACAATGGCGGTTCGGTGGTGACCGCCAGCGGCCTGATCTTCATCGCCGCAGCGACCGACGACCTGCTGCGTGCCATCGACCTGAAGACCGGCAAGGAGCTGTGGCACACCAAGCTGCCAGCCGGTGGCCAGGCCAACCCGATGGTGTACGAGCAGGGCGGGCGGCAATACGTGGTCATCATGGCTGGCGGGCACCATTTCATGGAGACGCCGGCCGGGGATTACGTGATGGCGTATGCGTTGCCGGAATAGCCCAAGGGTGTGAGTGCGGCTGCAGTGCATGGACTCTGTGCGATTGTCCTCTAGGATGGCGCTACGTTCTGCCTGCGAAGGATTCGCCATGTCCGTGTACCGTCAACGCTTCTGTGCCTTGCTGTTGGCTTTCGCCTTGCTGCCGGCATTGTCATCCAGTGTTGGTGCGGCCGAAGTACCTGCCGGATCGAGCGGTCCGCGCGCACAGGATGCCGTGGATGAATGGTTGGCTGCCTTCAATGCGGGCAGCCTCGATGGATTGCAGGCGTTCGCCGACAGGTACGCAAAGAAGGCGGGCAGCGGCCCGCAGGATTACCTGGAGTTCCGTGCGTCAAGTGGGCCGATGAAGGTGCTCGACGTCCGCTCGAGCACGCCGGAGAAGGTCGAAGTGCTGGTGCTGGGCGAGAGCAGTGAACGGGCGATGCTGTTGACTGCGGAAATGGACCCTGCCGCTCCACGCCACGTGAAGCTGTTCCAGTTGGAGGGTGTGCCGACGCCGCAACAGTTCCAGCCCGCACGAATGGAGCTGCCGGCACTTCTGGGCGAAATCACGGCACGGCTCAACGCGCTGCAGGCGGCCGACGCACTCTCTGGCGCCGTGCTGGTCGCGCACGATGGCAAGGTGCTGATGCAGTGGCAGGGAGGGCTCGCCAACCGTGAGCAGCGCGTGCCCGTCGATGCGCAGACGCAGTTCCGCCTTGCCTCTTCCAACAAGATGTTCACCGCAGTGGCGATCCTGCAACTGGCTGAGGCCGGCCGTCTTACCCTGGATGACACCATCGGCAAGCGCCTGGCGGACTATCCCAACGAAGGGGTGGCAGGTACGGTCACGATCCGGCAACTGCTCAACCATACCAGTGGGCTCGGTGATTTCTTCGGTGATGATTTCGAGCACTACGCGGCGTCACTGAGAACGCACGACGATTATGTGCAACGCTTCGCCAAGGATCCCCCGCAGTTTGCCGCAGGCAGCCAGGATGGCTATTCCAACTACGGGTTCATTGTGCTCGGTAGGATCATCGAGGCGGTGTCCGGGCAGACGTACTACCACTATGTCAACGACCATATTCTCCGCGCAGCGGGCATGACGGCAACCGGCTTTGAGCCGGAATTGGTGGACGTTCCACATCGTGCACCCGGCTATACCCGGGCGAAAGGACAGTGGCTCAGCGAAACCAGATCCCTGCCATGGCGCGGGACTGCGGCCGGTGGCGGTTACAGCACCGTGGGTGACATGTTGAAGTTCGCCGAGGCCCTGCGTGCCGGCACCCTGGTTTCGCCGGCGTGGCTACAGCAGGCCACGCGTCCGCAGAACAACAAGGGCTGGTACGGCTACGGGTTCATGGTGCAGGGAGAGGGCAGGCAGCGCCAGTTCGGCCATGAGGGCGGGGCACCCGGCTCGAACAGCGCCATTGTGGTGATGCCTGAGCAGGGATATGTACTGATCGGCCTGGCCAACGTCGATCCGGATGCAATGGGCAATGTGATCAACTACATCGCCCGCCGCGTGCCCCTGTGATGCACGGCGCCGGCAGCAACGACCGACAGCAGAGCGGCAAGAGGGGCCTGATTGGACTGCAATGGTCATCGCTGTGCATGGCTTTCCTTCTTGCCGGCACGGCACAGGCACAGCGTCCCGACGCCGCGCTTGCAGAATGGGAACTGCACGGCCGCTCCGAAGGCCTGGCCCGCCCCGACACCGTCTGCCAGGATTTCCTGCAGGCGA
Source organism: Stenotrophomonas sp. FW305-C-20-S1 (assembly GCF_058783335.1). NCBI lineage: Bacteria > Pseudomonadati > Pseudomonadota > Gammaproteobacteria > Lysobacterales > Lysobacteraceae > Stenotrophomonas > Stenotrophomonas sp. FW305-C-20-S1. Next base: position 32,497 of record NZ_JBYTEK010000003.1, read on the forward strand.
TGGGACGAAAACCAGCCGAGCTGGAATACGTAGGCTGCACGCAGGACGACGATTCCTACATCCAGCCGATGGAAGCGCGGTATCGCGTCAGCGGTGCCTCGGCGGCGAAGATCGAAGCCTATCTGCAGCAGACCTTTGGCATGCCGTCATTGACATATGTATGTTGTGGCTGGAGCAGCGGCGCGCCTTATTTCTGGCATGAGCAGCCGGGCAGCGTGAAGTACCAGATCGGCATGGGCGTGGAATCGCTGCACCATCCGCGCACGCAGTGGAGCGCGATTCCCTACTTCACGGTAACCGTTGCGGTGAACCGCAAAGGCCCTTGATGGCGTACGCTTGAAACCAACCACTGGCGTACAAGGAATGACAACCATGCCCCCGATGCTGCTCCGTTTTGCTGCCATCACGCTTGCCCTGGCACTGAGCCAGGCCGCCGCCGCCGCATCTCCCGAGCCGCTGCAGCTGCCGCAGGCCGAAGCGTTGACGTACTGGAAGCCGGCGGAGGGAACCTTCCGCCCACAACTCAATGTCGACCCCGGCCGTGTGCCGTTCGCGGAGGAGGTGACCGTGGCCTATTCGGTCAACAAGCGCGGCCGGACGTATGACGTAAAGGTGGTGGAGGCCAAGCCGTCGACGGCCTTCAGTGGCTGGGCGTTGAATGCGGTCAAGGCGATGCGCTTCACGGCAACGGACAGCAACACCGAGCGCACGCCGATCCGCAGCGAAATGACTGCACGCTGGGGCGGTGGCAAGTAGTGCGCTAGGCAGGTACCCGAACCATCTTTGCCATCAGGTGTTCGACCACGCCCGCCGGGTCCGCCGTGCGGCCTACGTGTGTGCTGGACATCTGCACCACCGAGCTGCGCTTGGCGGTCAGGAAATGGAAGCGCGCGCGCGCAGGCAGCTGCGCGATCGGGCCGGCGCCGGCATCGCCCCGGCAGATCGCCACGATGGCATCCAGCCACGGCTGCAGCGCTTCAATATCCAGCGCCGGCGCGAAGGCGTGCAGGCGCGCGGCATCGATCTCGATTGCCGCTTCCAGGTGCCGTGCGCCCGGGCAGGACACGATCACACCGACGTTGATGAACTCCTCGCGTTCCACCCGCGGTACCACGCGGATGACGGCATAGTCATACGTGTGCAGCGTGGGCACGGATGGCCTCCTGCACGAACACCGCACGCACCTTCAGGCGATGCTTCAGGTAGTTGATGTAGCCCTGCCGGTAAGCCTGCGGGCTGTCGAAGGCCGGCTCATCAACCAGCCAGCTGTCCGGCACCAGGCCGACGATGCGCTCGATTTCCGCATCCGGCAGGCGCGCGGCCAGCTCGGCATCCACCTCGGCGATGCGGCTGGCGAATGACAGCAGCACGTGGTCACGGATCAGTACGAACGGCTTCTCGCAGGCATCGCCGGCGTTGGCCCAGTCGTGATGGAAGTACATCGCCGCACCGTGGTCGATCAGGTACAGCTTGCGGTGCCAGACCATCAGGTTCGGATTGCGCGTGGTGCGATCGACGTTGCTGGTGAATGCATCAAACCAGACGATGCGCGAGGCCAGGTCGGCGTCCACCGGCATCGCCGCCGGATCGTAGTTGATCGCGCCAGGCAGGTAATCCAGGCCCAGGTTCAGGCCTTCGCTGGCGCGGATCAGGTCCTGGATCTCCGGGTCCGGCTCAGTGCGGGCGAACTCGCTGTCCAGCTCGACGAACAGGATCTCCGGAATCGGCAGGCCCACCGCGCGTGCCATCTCGCCTGCAATCAGCTCGGCGATCAGCGCCTTGGGCCCCTGGCCAGCGCCACGGAACTTGAGCACCGCCATACCGTCGTCGTCGGTCTCGACCACGGCGGGCAGCGAGCCACCTTCCCGCAAGGGGGTGATGTAGCGAAGGGCATGGACGGTACGCATGGGTGCATTCTAGCGTGGCACATGCATTGGGTGCGCCGGGCGATGCCCGGCGCCGTCCCTGACCTCAGTGCGACAACGCGCTGCGCTGCTGTTCCTGCACCTGCTGGCGCGTCTGTTCCTGCGAGGCGTGGTCGGCCTGGCGCTGGTTGACGATAGCGAGGCTGTCCAGGCTTTCCTGCACCGGCCGCTGTGCGGCTTCAGCCGTGGCTGCCGATGCACGCAGCGACGCAGGATCATCCAGCGCGCCCTTCACCACGAACACGTTCTGCGCCGCAGCGACATCGCCTGCCTGCCGGCTGAGCACCACATGATCCACGCGGTCCAGGCCGTTCTCGCGGGCCAGTACCAGCAGGCTTGCGCTCAGTCGTTCACTGGAGGCGTCGAAGCTGCGGCCGTTGGCGGCATCCAGCTCTGCCACCTTGCCGCGGATCTGATCGTGCAGGGCACGGTCGTTGCCACCCGCCAACGGCGCAGCCTGCGCTTCGGTCGGCACGGGTGTGGTTGCCTGTGCAGTGATGGGCACGTGGGCGTAGGTGCCCTCGGTGTGGTCGAAATAATGCAGCGTGGACGGCGAGGTGCTGGTGTCGAAGTAGGGCTGCCGTGGTGGCGTGCCTTTACCCAGAGAGAGGCCGTTCTGTTCCAGCAGGCTTTCCTGCAGGCCGAGCTGTGCCATGTTCACCGACATCCGGCTGATGCCATCGGGTGCGGGGTTCTTGGCTTCTTCCTTGCAGGCGCGGCCGATGGCATCGGTGGCGTAGTAGTTCTGGTAATCCGAATTGCCGTTGGGACCCAGCCGCGACGAGACACCTTCGTCGTAGTAGTGCTTGCCCATGCCCTCGATGTTGGCGGCAGTGGCGGTCATGCTCAGGTCTGCATTGAGCGTCAGGTCCGGATGCGCGGCATAGGTCATCGGCGGGCCGGGCTGCACGCGCACGAACTCCTCTGCACGGGTACTTGCTTTGTAGAGATCTTCCAGCGTGGCGTCCGGTTTGGCGTTCTTGACCATGCCGACCAGCGCATTCCAGCCCTCGATGTTCGCCGATGCCTCGTCGCGCCGGTTGGCTGCGAGCAGGGTGCCGATGGCCTGGGTGTAGTCGTGGGTCGAATCGCGTGCGGCAATGTCTGCAATATCGGAATCAAACTGCTTATAGGCCCGTTCGGTCGCTGCATCATTGAACCCATGCTGCAGCTCATGGCCCAGTACGAAGGTCAGCTCTGCCGCGTCGTGCCTGTCCCCCGCTGGTGTGGACAGACTGGATGCCGGCAGGCTGATCGTCTTTGCGCCGCCGTCGTACTCGCCGCCCACACTGCTGTCGGCAGGCAGCAGCTCAAAGCGCTGCAGATGACCGGCAGCGATGGCCGAGTCGACCTGGGTTGCCAGCGCCGGAGAGTTGGCGATGGCCTTGCGAAGATTGTCGACCTGATCGGTCGTTACATCGGGTTTTCCTGCAAATTCGGTCAGCAGGCGTTCCGTATCCGCTGAAAGCGTAGGCATGGTGCGCTGCTCCTTACTGCACGGTGACAAGGCGGACGCAGGCATGCGCCGGCTCGCCAGACGGGGTCGGATTCTCAGCCATCGTGTCGACCTTGATGCTCAGGTTCGGGCGATCGAAACGGTCATGGATGACGCGGCCGTGCTCGCCGCGGATGGTTTCACGCTTGAAGCCCGCAGCCTGCAGACCCGAGGCGAACTGATCGAAGTCGACCTGGCAGATCGCCGATGCGTTGGCTTTGCGCTCGGCGGTGGTGTCGATGAAATTGAGATCGAGACGCGTATCGGCAGCGCCAGCCGTCTTGATTTCCAGGCCGTAGCTCCATTCCGGCGTCAGCGTGCCGCCGTAGCCGAAATGACCCGGGCCGAAACTCTGCGCGGGCGCCTGCATGGCCTGCGATACCCGTTTAAGGGTCAGTTCACGGGTGGAGGTGGTGTCCTTGATCAGATCCAGCAGGCGCAACAGGAGTTGATCTGCGGTGAGCGCAGACGGCGTTGCGGCGTCGGAGGCAGTCGATGCCATGGTAGCGGGTCCTTGAGAGGTCGACGAATGGTCAGTCGCGTGTGCGCAGGCGCAGAGCGAGGCCGCACTTAGGACGATTGCCCACGGCCGTGTGAATGCGTACCCAAGCATAAGCGTTCCCTGCATGTTGAGCGCTGACCCTAAAGTGGGCCAGGTGAATCACAGGTTAAATGGGATTGACGATTGCTGGCACCGGGGCCGGGCGCTTCGGACCTCAGGTGTTTGCTGCAAGCGAAGTTGCCAGCGCCGGGCTCTCCCTGACGGCGCGCAGTCGGCTCTGGATGCCATGGAATTTTCTTCACTTCCTCGTTCCGTGAGAGGTGGCAGCATCCAGCCGTGAGTCGATCAAGCACTGGCGTGGCCTTGAATTGCAGGCCTCCCTGCCGCTTTCCCGCGACCGACACCCGCCAGCTTGTTTCCGGCACGTTTGCGCAGCGTTGAACGTGGTCCTGCGAGGCCACTCCCCTCGGCAAGGAGGCCCGCGATGCACAGTCCTGTTCACGCGTATACCTACCGCATCAGCAACCAGCCTATCGCGCAGGCAGCGTGCGCTGGTGTTGGCAGACATGCTGAAGACGTTGCTGCGGTTCATGCAGCCTCAGACAGAATTCTTCCGTGAGTTGAGCACCGATGGTTGGCTCTGCATCCCGCAATGCGCAGAGCCACTACATGCATGCGAGTCGCCCCATGGCGCTGCTTCGTTCGCAGCACTGGGCGCGCATCTCGTCCACGATGTCCACGCAGGCTTCCGAGGTGCACGATGAGCAACGAATCGAGAGGAGCCCTGCCGCCCCTGGATCTGGATGATGCCAAGGCCGCGCAGATGATTGGCAAGCTGGTGCTGGTGGGCGTTACCCGTTTTGGTGGCGATGGCCAGGTGCAGGGGCTGGAGCAGTTTGCCGGCACCGTGCTGAGGGTCAGTGCCGAAGAAGGACTGGTGCTGGCCGATGGCGATGACGGCCACGAGCGCTACCTGCCGCCCATGCTGGACCAGTATCTGCCGGCCGCGCCAGGCGAGTACCAGTTGCGGTCCAGCGGGGTGACGGTGATCGATCCCGATTATCTGTCCACCTGGGAACTGCACGCGCGGCAGTAGGCGAAGGGCATCCAGAGAGGGGCCGGTCCAGGCAGGGCCACGCTTTGCAGGATGGGGCGACTAGCCCTTCCGGCCCATTTCCCGGTGGGCAGGGGGTGTTAGATTCGGCCCATGCCCGCCGTGCGGGTACCCAACTCACACCCCAGGGGAAAAGGATGCTCATCCGTCGTACCTCTCTGGCGGCGGCCGTTGCCGTTGCCACGCTCGGCCTGTTGGCCGCCGGCCCGGCCTTCGCCGACTACGCCAAGCCGCCGGAACACCTGCTCAAGGTGCTCAAGGCGCCGCCGCCGCCGGCACCGAACATCGACCCCAGCGGCCAGCGCCTGCTGCTGACCACCGCACAGACCTATCCGTCCATCACCCGCGTCGCCCAGCCGTACCTGAAGCTGGCTGGCGTGCGCCTGGAACCGAAGAACCGCAGCCGCCACGACACCCCCGGTGGCTATGGCATTCCGGCCTGTGTGGCCGACTTCACCCTGGTCGAGATCGTCAGCGGCAAGAGCACCAAGGTGAACCTGCCGCAGGGGTGCGCAGGTGGCGCACAGTGGTCAGCCGATGGCAGCCGTTTCGCCTTCCAGAATGCCGTCGATACCAGCGTGCAGCTGTGGGTGGGCGACGCCGCCACCGGCCAGGTGAAGCAGGTGCCGAACGTGCAGTTGAACCCCATCTTCGGCAGCACGGTACAGTGGCTGGGCGGCAGCCAGAACCTGCTGGTGAAGCTGGTGCCGGCCAACCAGGGGCCGGCGCCGTCCAACGGCGGTACGCCCACCGGTCCGGACGCGCAGGAGTCGCTGGGCAGCAGTGGCGAGAGCAGCACCTATGAAGCGCGCGACACGCTGACCAGCGTGCACGACGAAAAGCTGTTCGCCTATTACGGTGCCTCGCAGCTGGCGGTGGTCGATGCCGCTGCCGGCAGCGTGCGCCCGGTTGGCCAGCCGGCGCTGTACAACGACGTCAACGCCGCGCCCGATGGCGTGCATGTGCTGACCGAAACCCTGAAGGCGCCGTTCTCGCATGCGGTGACCTACCAGCGCTTCGCCAATGATGTGGCGGTGCTGGACCTGGCCAATGGCCGCAATACGGTTCTGGCGAGCCTGCCGCTGGCCGATCGCGTGCCGGTACACGGTGTGCCGGAAGGTCCGCGGGGTTACGACTGGCGCTCCACCGATCCGGCCACCCTGGTCTATGCCGAAGCGCTGGACAAGGGCGACTGGAAGGTGAGCGTGCCGCATCGCGATCGCGTGCTGATGCTGAAGGCCCCGTTCACCGGCAAGCCGGTGGAAATCGCCCGCACTGCACAGCGCTTCGAGGGGTTTGCGTGGTCGGCCGACCCGGCCGTGTCGTTCCAGTTCGAGAACGACGAGAACCGGCACTGGATGCAGGCCCGCATCGTCGATGTGGACCAGCCGAAGAAGGAAGGTCGCCTGCTGTGGGACATGTCCAGCGATGAGCTGTACGGCAACCCGGGCAACCTGGTGTTCAAGCGCCTGCCCAGCGGTGCGCCGGTGGTGCGCCAGGAGGGCAACACCGTGTTCCTGCGCGGGCAGGGGGCCTCGCCGCAGGGCGACCGTCCGTTCCTGGATGCGCTTGATCTTGCAACGTTGAAGAGCGAACGCCTGTTCCGCAGTGATGCCGATGCGTACGAGCAGTTCCTGGGGTTCAGCAATACACCGGGTCGCTTCCTGACCTGGCACCAGTCGGTGATGGACCCGCCGAACGCATTCGTGCGTCTGCTCGGTGAGCGCATCAACGATGCCAAGGCCGGCGAGGCACAGTTCCAGTCCAAGCCTGCTGCGTTGACCAAGCTGGTCGACCCGACCCCGGAAGTGCGGCAGATCCAGAAGCGCCTGGTGACCTACAAGCGCGCCGATGGCGTGGACCTGTCGTTCACCCTGTACACGCCGCCGGGCTACAAGGAAGGCCAGCGCGTGCCGGCGATCCTGTATGCCTACCCGGCCGACTTCGCCAATGCCGCGCAGGCCGGCCAGGTCTCCGGTTCGCAGCAGACGTTCACCCGTCTGCAGCCGTACCGCCTGATGCTGCTGGCCGGCTACGCGATCATCGACAACGCCTCGTTCCCGATCGTGGGTGACCCGAAGAACGCCTACGACACCTATCTGGAACAGCTGGAAGCCGACGCCAAGGCGGCGGTGGACAAGGCCGTGGAGCTGGGCGTGGTCGACCGCAACCGTATCGGCGTGACCGGCCACAGCCATGGTGGCCTGATGACCGCCAACCTGATCGCCCACACCAACCTGTTCAAGGCCGGCGTGGCGACCAGTGGCTCGTACAACAAGACCTTCACCCCGTTCGGCTTCCAGAACGAGCGTCGCTCGGTATGGCAGGCGCAGGATGTGTACCTGAAGGCCTCGCCGTTCTTCTACGCCGACAAGATCAAGCTGCCGCTGCTGCTGGTCCACGGCGAGGACGACGCCAACCCGGGCACCGAGCCGTTCCAGTCGCGGAAGCTGTACCAGGCGATCCGCGGCAATGGTGGTACCACCCGCCTGGTGATGCTGCCCAACGAACCGCACTGGTATACCGCGCTGGAATCGAACGAGCAGCTGGTGTCGGAAATGCTCAACTGGTTCGACACCTACGTGAAGAACGCGAAGTAATCCGGCAAGGCCGCCCTCCGGGGCGGCCTTTCTGGTTCAGGCATCCAGTCCAGGTATCCCCCTGTGGGTGTTGCGTAACCATCTGTGATGCAGGCATGGATCGGCCACAAAGCTGCGGTACGCTGCGCATCTGATGTCCGCTACGGGTTCGCTCCATGAAGGCCTTCATCCTCGCCGTATCGCTGTCGATTTCCGTTGCCCCGGGCATTGCATTCGCCCAGCCGCTGCCGGCCGAGCTGGCAGCATTGGGCATCACTGCCGGCATGCCCTACAGCAAGGCCAAGCGCCTTCTTGATGCCGCGGGATGGCAGGCCAGCCCGCCACGCGATGCACCTGAAGTATTGGACGGTTTCCCGGAAGTGGGTTGCCAGAAGGGCGGCAACAATTGCAGCAGCACTTTCGCCAAGGATGGGCAGCAGGTCGCTCTGCAGGTGGGAACCACGCTGGCGGGCCAACCCTTCGTGCAGGGCGGCCGCTGAGCACGACGTGCACTCAGCCCAGCGGCAGGTTCTCCAGCGCACGCGACATCCGATCATGCAGGTCGCGCACGCGTTCGGCCTTGGCATGCACGCGGCGCTCATCGCCGAAGCTGCGGACATAGGCGCATGCAGCGAAGCCGGCGCTTTCCCTTTCGTACTCGGCGACCCACGCCAGGCGGTCGGGGTTGCTGGCCTGCTCGGCCGACCAGGCCGCCACCGGCGGACGGATGTGCGCGATGATGCCAAGCCGCCACGGTTTGGGTGTCAGCCGCGCACGGAAGCAATGCTGCAGCGTGCACATGCGTGCATACAACGTGTCGGTGCCCAATGCCTTGAAGAAGGCATGCACCTGCGCATCCTGTGGTTCGAACGTGGCATGCATCGCCAATATGCGCAGCCCGGCCGGGGTGCGGTAAGCGCGCAGGTGCCAGTCGGGGTGGTGCTCGACGAATGCCTGCACGCGCTGCAGTGCGATGCCTTCGACGCCGCCGGACCGGGCCAGCCGTCGATTGCGCCGCCACGACAGGACCTGGTTGACCACCACCATCGTAATGCCGCCGGCGGCCAGGCCGATGTTGAAGTTGCCCAGCGCACCGCCGATCAGCGCACCGGCCGCCAGCAGCCCCAGCGCACCGAGCAGCGGCAATGCGCAGCCTGACGGAGTGGACACGTGGTCGATATCCGCAAACAGTACGTCCGGGGTGTTCAGGCACAGCGCGCCGTAGCTGTTGCGGGTAACGATGACGTCATCGCTGCGCTGCACGATCTGCTCGCGGATCGGGATGCCTTCGACACCGTAGTTGGTCCGTCGCTCGCGACGCGGCACGGACTGGCCACTGAGGATGGCATCAAGCGCTTCGCGTGCACGTGCATCGGCGTGGGCCTGCGCGGCGTCCTGGTCGTCGTCGGACCAGCCGAACCGGCGTACCACCAGCGGGCGTCCCTTGTACCTGTCCTGCAGGCGGGCTTCGGCCCAGTACGCTGGAACGATCATCATCCTGTATTCCCCTCGCTTCCCTGGCAGCCGGTCGGCACGAGTCTGGCACAGCCGCAGAGTGCGTTGCACGATACGGCAGCGCATGCGACGACGCGGTGGTAGATTGCGCGCTTCGCGTGCACTCCACCAAGGACGGAGCCATGTTCGTGTCATTGCGTTGCCTGCTTGCCCTGGCCCTCGGCGGGGTGATCGGCACTGCCCAAGCGGCCGCGCCGGGACCGGAAATCCTGACCGCTGATGCCACCCGTTTCTACGCGCTGTACGAGGCCGCTGGCGGCAAGCCCAGCGTGGCCCAGCTTGAGCAGTACCTGGCACAGGGCACGCCGAGCCTGGCCCAGTTCGCCAAGCTGCGCCGGGTGACCGCCCAGCGCATGGCCGAAGCGATGGCGCGCGACCCTGCGCTGTACGCCAATGGACGGGCCTGCCTGGCGGAGTTGCCGGCGGTGCGGCAGCGACTGGTGCAGGTGTTCGCCAATCTGCAGGCGATCTATCCGCAGGCGAAGTTTCCGCCGGTGGCGATCGTGGTGGGGCGCGGCAAGCCGGTGGGCATGACGTACCCCGATGGCGTGGTGATCGGCCTGGAAGCACTGTGCGCGGCCGATTTCATGAACGCCAACGCGCAGGACCGCTTCGTGCACGTGATCGCGCATGAGTACGTGCATATCCAGCAGACCGGCGTGAGCGAGTACGAAGCAGGCGACCCGCGGGCGACGGTGCTGCGCGAGTCGCTGGGCGAGGGGATCGCCGAGTTCATCGCCGAGCTGATTTCCGGCAACGTTGGCAACGGGCGGCATGCCGGTTGGACGCGGGGCAGGGAAGTGCATATCGAAAGCGCCTTCGCGCTGGACGTGGACAGCACCGATCTGACGCCCTGGCTGTACAACTACACGCCGGGTTCGCAGGAGCCCTACGATCTGGGTTACTGGGTGGGCTACCGCATCGCCAAGGCGTATTACCTGCAGGCCGGCAACAAGCGCGATGCCGTGCGCGCGCTGATCCAGCAGGACAACCCGAAGGCGATCCTGCAGGCCAGCGGCTGGACGCCAGGGATGTGGATGCCGGCGAAGGTGACGGGTGTGGCGGCAAGGGCGGCTGCATCGGCCAAGTGACCATTGGCAGGCCGCGCTAGACTGCCCAGGTCGACAACGGAGGATGCTCATGCGCAGGAGGACTTCACTGGCCTGGCTGCTGGCCGGATCGCTCATGGCGGGGCTGGCCACGCCAGTGTTGGTGCAGGCGGCCAGCAATCCATTGCTGACCAAGCCAGTGGAGCAGGTGCAGCCAGACGAAGTGCGTTTCATGCAGCAGCGTCTGTCCGATTGGCCGCAGCTGCAGAAGTACCGCGCAGCCAATGCTGCTTTGCCCGCGCCACGGGCCGGCCAGTCACGTGTGGTGTTCTTCGGCGATTCGATCACCGAAGGCTGGGGCAAGGAAGGCAGCAGCACGTTCTTCCCCGGCAAGGGTTACCTCAATCGCGGCATCAGCGGGCAGACCACCGCACAGATGCTGGTGCGCTTTTCGCAGGATGTGCTGGCGCTGCGCCCGAATGTGGTGGTGATCCTGGCCGGCACCAACGACATTGCCGGCAACACCGGCCCGGCCACGCAGGCGATGATCGAGGACAACCTGCACGCCATGCTGGATCTGGCCAAAGCGCATGGCATTGCGGTGGTGCTGGCGTCGGTGTTGCCGGTCAGCGAGTACCCGTGGATGCCGGGCATAGCACCTGCACCCAAGGTGCGTGCATTGAATGCTGCGTTGAAGCGGCAAGCCGATGCACGCGGGCTGGTCTATCTGGACTACCACACGCCGATGGCCAACCGTGCCGGCGGACTTGATGCGCAGTTGGCAACCGATGGCGTGCATCCGACGGCGAAGGGCTATGCGCTGATGGCACCGCTGGCCGAGGCGGCGATCAAGCGCGCGCAGGCGAACGCGCCCAAGCGCTGAGATTGGGGTAGTGCTGGCCGCTGGCCGGCAACCTCGATCTGCATGCCGAACGGATTACCGGCCAGCGGCCGGCACTACCCTATCGCCAGTTCCGCCAGAAGCCACTCACAGAAACGCATCACCAACGGACGCGACGCCGCTGCGATAGAGTGTCCACCGAGCGGGCCGCGCACGGTGGCCGCCAGGGACGACGAGGCAGGGAATGCAGAACGGAATCGGCAGCAGGCTGCGCTTGGCCGGCGTGGCCACGGTACTGATGTTTGCAGGTCAGGCGAGCGCCATTGCCGCGCCTGCAGCGTCACCGATTACACGTGAGGCGGTGGCCGGCATTTCCCTGAGCGAATGGACCGCGCGTTGGTGGCGCTGGGCTGACGAGCAGAGGGTGGCGCCTTACCTGGATCCCGATGGTCGCCTGTGCGAACTGGGCCAGGAGGGGCCGGTCTGGAACCTGGCAGGAACCAATGGCCGCTTCCAGCCACGCAGGCAGTGCGTGGTGCCCGAAGGCAGGCACCTGTTGCTGCCCATCATCAACATGGCCAGCTACCAGACCGGGGAAGACGTCTCCTGCGAGGAGCTGCAGGCCGGCGCGGCGATCAACAACGACCATCTTGTCAGCGCTGTGGTGCTGCTGGACGGGCAGCCGTTGGGTGACGTGCGCCTGCACCGGGTGAAGAGCGAAGGTTGCTTCCGCATGGATCCGGATGACGACGACTCGAGATTGGCTGCGGCCGACGGCTACTGGCTGATGCTCAAGCCACTGACGCCCGGTCGGCACACCGTGAGCGTCGGCGCCAACTATGGCGCGCCCGAAGGTGGCGCGTACAGCCAGATGCGGCAGACCTTCGAGTATGTGCTGCATGTGGGTGGCCGCACGCAGATCACCTTCGTGACCCCCATGAAGGTGGAGGCGTCTGCCCCCTGATCTGCGCGGCAGGGGTCAATCATGGTCCTGCTTCAACGCCAGATCGGCAGCCAGCAGCGCCTCGGCTGCCGCACTCAGGGCCGGCGAGGGCGGAGCAACCACGCCGATCGATTCCATCATCTGTGGCATGCCGACGAACTGACGTGCGCGGCGGTCGTAGATGCCGGTGATCAGCAGTGCACGCGTGGCGGTTTTCTGCTCCGGGCCGATCAGTACGCGCTGCTCCATGATGCCGCGTGTGCCGACCCAGCCGACCAGTCGCGTTTCCAGGGTGAAGCGCTGGAACGGCTTCAGCTCGCGCCGGAACTGGATGGTGCCGGCGCCAACAATCGGCGCCCACTTCTCACGCAGCGCCACCTTGCCCAGGCCCATGCGCAGGATCAGGTCCAGCCGGCCCAGGTCGAAGATGTTCCAGTAGCGGCCGTTGGTCATGTGCAGGTTGCTGTCCAGGTCGTTGGGCAGCACCCGGAACTGCAGGCGGGAGACGCCGAACGGTGCCTCCAGCTTCGGCCGGAACAGGCTGCACAGCAGCAGGTGGAGCAGGCGGAACCAGAGATTCATGGTTATGACGACTGTTATAGAACGGTCGATACGCTAGTCTATGACGACTGTCTTAGCAAGGAGCCGGCCGTGAGCCCGCGATCATCCGATGCCCCCCAGCGTGTGATCGATGCCGCAGCGCAGATGCTCGCGCGTGTGGGCCTCAACGCGACCAGCATCCGCGAAGTGACCAAACTGGCTGATGCGCCGCTCGGGTCCACGTATCACCACTTCCCGGGCGGCAAGCAGGAATTGTTGGCACGGGCCACCACGATGGCCGGCGACAAGGTGGAGGCGCTGCTGATCGAACTGCTGAAGGGCGGCGCGGTGCAGGGGTTGCAGCAGTTCCTGGCGCTGTGGCGCGAGCGCCTGCTGCGCACCGGTTTTCGTGCCGGCTGCCCGGTGCTGGCGGCAGCCGTCGAGGAGCCGGTGGAGGCCCTGCCGAGCCAGCCACGTGCGGCGGCCGCCGAGGTGTTTGCCCGCTGGCAGGGGCACCTGGCTGAGGCGTTCGTCGCCGATGGGCACGCGCCTGCCCAGGCGACCGGCCTGGCCAGCCTGGTGATTGCCAGTGTGGAAGGCGCAGTGGCGATGAGCCGCGCACTGCAGGACATCGCCCCGTTCGACCAGGTGGCTGCGCAGCTGTTGAAGGCAGCCGCACCGCCTGCTTGAGCGGCGCGCGGCCTACTTGAAGAACATGTAGACCCACCCGGCAAACATGGGCACCATCACAGCGATACTGGATGCCACCAGTCAGCGTACATAGCGGCTGGCCGCATCGGCCCCTCGCCGTTTCAGTGCCCAGGCATGCACAGGCAAGACCAGCAGGGCCTGCAGGAACAAGGCCGCCATTGCGCCAAGCCAAAGTGGAAACACGCCCAGGCAGCCGTCACTCATGCAATAGGTCGCGAACCAGGACCCCCAGCCTGCCAGGCCGATCATCGGCAGGAACATGACGATGGCAACAGGGCGGGTGAACTGGGACGCTTGCATGCAGGAGCCGATCCGTTCCGTGGCTGCCCAGAATATAGGATCCACACCGGACTGCGGTTGCCGTGGATCCGGCGGGAACTGGACGGGACGTGACCTGTAGACGCGGCGCCACGGCAGGGTAGAATCCGGCCAGCGCAGCCCGCGCGTGCCTGGCAAGGATGTCTGCATGCTGCACCACCTCTCGTTGGGTGTCCGCGATCTCGAGCGTGCAGGTCGCTTTTACGATGCCGTTCTTGCAGCACTCGGTTACCGCCGCGTTTTCGAAGACGACACTGCGATCGGCTATGGCCTGGTCGAGGATGAAGACCTGTTGTGCCTGAAGCTGCGCGACGATGCGGTTGCGCCGGGACCTGGCTTCCATCTGGCGTTGACGGCAACTACGCGCGACGCCGTTGATACCTTCCATCGTGCTGCCTTGGCCACCGGAGGCCAGGACAACGGACCTGCCGGTTTGCGCCCGGACTACGGCGAGCGCTACTACGCTGCGTTCGTGATCGATCCAGATGGCCATCGCATCGAGGCGGTGACCAAGGCGGCGGCATGAAACACGCACGCCAGCCCGTTTCAATGCCGGGCAGCCGCAGCGGCGAAGCGATGCGTGCACGTCGGCAGCTGCAGCATCGTGGCTGGCCGCGGCTGCAGATGGCCGTGATTGTCGTGATGACCGGTGCCGCCGGGTTCCTCGCCTCGCACGTGCTGCGCCTGGCAGGCATGGACGCGATGCTGCTGCGCTATCCGCTGGCCGTGCTGATCGCCTATGGCGTGTTCCTGCTGCTGATGTGGGTCTGGATCCGGTGGCGCTGGGATGCAGTGGCCGATGGGTTGGGCTCCGCGCCCGGCGGCGGTGACAGCCAGGCATCGCCGTGGACCGGCAGCGGCGGGCATTCCGGCGGTGGTGGCGCGTCCGCCTCCTGGGGCGAAGCCGCAGCGTCCTCCAGCGCGAGCGCCGACAGCGCATCGTTGCTGGACGTGGCCGACGGCGAGGCAGGCCTGCCGTTGCTGGCCATTCTCGGCATCATGGCGCTGGTGGCTACAGTGCTCGTGGCCAGTGCCTGGGTAGTCTGGTCTGCGCCGGTGCTGATGGCCGAGCTGCTGGTGGATGCGGCCATCGCCGGGGGTCTGTACAAGCGGATGCAGGGCATGCAGGCACAGGGGTGGTGGCGGCTGTGCCTGTCCCATACGATCTGGCCGCTGCTGGGCCTGCTGGTGTTTTTCGCCGGGCTGGGCTGGCTTGCGCAGCAGTTGGCGCCGGATGCGGTCAGCCTGATGCAGGTATTCAAGGCGTTGTAACAGGATCTGCCACGACGTTTAATATCAATCACACGCAAGGAGAAGCGCATGGATGTCGCTGCACGCAGGAACAGGAAGTTCGTTCGTTGGCTGATGGTGGCGATGTTCGCCCTGTTGATGCCCTTCGCGGTGCTGGCCCAGTCCGGGCCTACGGCCACCCCGCCCACAACAGATGCGGCCGCCGAAGAAGCCCAGTGCCGCGCCTGCACCTATGAACGCATCGGGCACAAGGTCGACATCGGCCTGGTGACCGTGGTGTCGCTGCTGGTGGTCGGCCTGCTGGTGGCCATTTCCCGCGAATGGGGGACGACCTCGCAGCGCTGGACCTGCCGCACGATGGCCCTGCTGCTGGTGGGCATCGGGGTGGCCCTGCTGTGGTGGGCGGGCAGCATCATCTACCTGGGCTATAACCCGTGGCAGGAGGACGCCGCTCCGCTGGATGCCGCGTTGGCCTCTACACTGCTCAGCACGTCGCCGAAGTGGCTGGCAGGGCTGTTGATGATTGGTTTCGCGCCCACTGTCTGGCGGCGCAGCGAGCGCCTGCCGTCCTGGCGCATTGCATGATCCAAGGGGCGCCGGGCGATGCCCGGCGCTCCCCTTGTGAATCAGTCGAAGCGCCAGCGCACGCCTGCATACACGCCGCGGCCTTCGCCGGGCGTCGAGCGCGCCACGTCCTTGCCGGCATCGTTGTAACCGGGAGTGACGGTGGCGGCGTAATGGCGGTCAGCGATGTTGCGCATCTCCGCCCACAGCTGCCAGCGGCCGCCCGGTGCGTCGTAACCAATGCGACTACCGAAGATGACGTGGCTGTCCGCCCAATAGCTGTTGGCGTAGTCCACCGCGATGCGTGAGGCGTACGCGGTGTTCAGTGCGGCATACAGGCCCGAGGCGTGGTCGAAGCGCAGTTCGGCCTGGTAAGCGTGGCGCGGCAGGCCGGGCAGGCGGTTGCTGCCAAAACGTGCATCGTGGCGGTAGCGGAAGTCGCTGAAGGTATACGCCTGGCGCAGCGACAAACGACCCGGTGCGGCATGCCACAAGGTGCTGTCCAACCCGGCCTCGATGCCACGGTGCACGGTGGGGCTGGCGTTGTTCTCAGCGATGAACAGGTTCGGCACCGGCTGCAGTTCCACGCTCAGCAGCTCGTGGTTCACGTGCGCGTAGTAGCCGGTCAGTTCCCAGCGGCCCAGGGCCGCTTCACCGCGTGCACCCAGTTCCAGCGTGGTGGCGGTCTGGTTCTGCATCGGCACCGGCGCACGCTGGCGGCCGGTGGAAGGACCATTGCCCGCGCCGAAGTACTGGTTCGAGCCCCAGATCATCGACCACGGGTGCGGCGCTTCCACTGAGCGGCTGAGGTTGCCGAACCACTGCGTCTGTGGCGTCTGCTGCCAAGTGAAGCCCAGCCGCGGCGCGTAGTCCCAGTCGTGGTCGCGCAGGCGGCCGCCGCTGCTCGGCCACGTGACCTGCACATCGCGGCGGGTGTTGATCAGCGCAAAACCGGTCTGTACGCGCAGGCGATCATTCACGGCCAGGTTGTTGCCGATGTGCAGCGTGCTGTCGGTGCCGTGGTGGCGGAAGTCGCGCGTGCGGGTGCCGGCGGCATAACCGTTGTTGGCAAAGCGCAGCGACTCGCGCACATCGGCATCCAGGTCGTGGGTAATGCGCAGCCCGATGGTGGTCTCGCTGTCCAAACCGAACAGCGTGTGCCGGCGACGGTAGTCCAGCGTGGCATTGAGGTTGGCGTAGTCCAGCTGCTGGCGGTACAGGCTCTCGTTCAAGTCCATCGGGTATTTGTGATAGACCAGCCCGGCCTGCAGCGAGGAATCCTCGTCGATCTGCAGGGTGGTGAGATTGCCCACCCAGGTGCTGCCCGGCTGCGGACGGCGCGCATCGATGGCCAGGTTGGCCGCGTTCGCCGCGCGCGGATCATTGCGGATCTGCTCGCGGGTCAGGCGCCCGGGTGTCTCGTGGTTGGTTTCGCGGTAGCGCACGAAGAAGCGGGTCTGCAGATCGGGGGTGATCTGCCAGCCGATGTTGGCCATCGCGCCCTTGCCATCGCCGGCCGCATGGCGCTGGTAGCCATCGAATTCGGTATCGGTATAGGCCAGGAAGTAATCGACATCGCCGCTGACGCCGCCCCAGCTGATCCCGCGCTTCTGGTAGCCGCGGCTGCCGGCTTCGTAGTGCAGCTGCACGCCCGCCGAGTCGCGACCGCTGCGGCTGATGTAGTCGATGGCTCCGCCCAGTGCCAGCGTGCCGCGTTCGAAGCCGTTGGCACCGCGCAGCACTTCCACGCGCGACAGCCACAACGGTTCCAGCAGTTCGTAAGGTGTGCCGCCCGGGCCAGTCAGTGGAAGGCCGTCGATCGACACCGCGATGCCGGAAGCGTGTGCACCCGGGCCGCGGTTGATGCCCGAGCCGCGGATCGACACCTTGGTGCCTTCGTTGCCCGGCGACTGCGCGCTGATGCCGGGCTGGTAGGCCAATACGTCGGCGCTGCTGGACAGGCGGCTGTCCGCCTTGGCCACGTCGATCACGTTGCTGGCGCCCGGCACTCGCTTCAGCGCCTCGCGCGCCTGCATGCTGGCGTCGGCGGCAGTGACCTGCACCGCGTCCAGCGTGGTGGCCTGTGGGGCGGCGTGGGCGGTGGTGGAAAGGCCAAGCAGGATGGCCAGCGACATCGGGGAGCGGGTGGGGCGGTGCGGCAGGAAGGGCATGCGGAGAGTCTGTAAACCAAAAAACAGGCGCGAAAGTTAACAGGTCAGATGCCGTACGTCACCCCCGGCAGGCCGGGAATCGGCTACATCCCATGAACAACTCGCCAGTAGTCCGGTTCTTGCGCTCAACCAGCGGCGCAGCGCACTTCCGGCAGGTCGCGGCAGTTGCGGCTTGCGTGGGCGTTGCCAGGGTTGGCTCCAGCCGTTCCAACGGTTCGGTGATCGGCCGAGTCTGCACTTCGCGGATCATCCGCAGTAGCTCGGCGCCGGGCACCAATGCGACGGGTTTGCCCGCCACGAAGGCTTGGGCATCACGGCTGAACTTGCCCGAGCTGACAACCATTGCCGCGTCCGCCTTGTGGTGCGCGAGCAGCCCGTAAAGCTCGCGCACGACCGTCACGCCTACCTGCTGCCGTCGCCATTGCTTGCATTGCACCAGCGTGCGCTTGCCGTTGCGTCGCAGGATCAGGTCGATGCCACCGTCCGCGCCGCCCAGTCCGGTTTCTTCGACTGCATAGCCTTGGCGCCGGAAGGCTTCGCCGACAAGAAGCTCGAAGTTGCGCCAGCCCGTCGTGGCCAGGCTTTCCAACCCGGTTCGGGTATCCAGCAGCTGGCGTCGCTTATAGGCGCCAGCCAAGGAAAGCAAGGTGGCAAGCATGCAGATCGCCAACCAGGCCCAGGCAAATACCGGTTGGGCAAGAACCTGAAGGAGGATGTCGCCAGTGGGGGCAGTGACAGGTTGGCGCCAAGCCGGTAACAACCAGCGCAGAGTGGCGAAGCCGAGCCCGCCCACCGCTGCGTTGATGTACCACGGCCATGTGGCCATGACATCCAGAAGACTGTTGCGCCTGCGTCCCATGCATTTTTCTCCGACGTGCTCGCCATTGTTCAGTCGAGCCTTCCGATTGGTTTTCCGGTGTGCCCCACAGCAAATTCCAGTAGAAGAGGCTCGACTCTACAAAGCGGATTTCACCAGTGCTTTTGATTTGGCGTATAGCGTTTTGGCCATCTCAGCGTTACCGAGCGCAGCATGGCATTCGGCAAGGCTGTCCCAGGCATTGGCCGAGGTGGGATACAGGGCCGTGTTGAGGGCGAAGACCTTCAGCGCGGGCCGGTTGCCCAGATTGTTGCGGATCGCGTAGCCGGTTGCATTGATGGCCCGCTCCAGTTCGTCGGATGCAATGCCACTGCTTTCGCTCAGCCACGCACGCAGGCTGCTTTCACTGCTGCTGTCGCCGGTCAAGGCATAGCCGATCAAACGTTCGGACAGTGCTGCATGCGGAAACTCGCCTGGCGCAGCCACTACCATCGTGCTTTCCACCAGCGTGCTCGACCAGACATTGCGGGCGCTGCCATTGGTCAGGTACACGAACACCCAGTAGCCGCTGGCCAGCGTGCGCTTGAAGGCCAGCCGCGCGCGCACGCGGGTGCCACCGTCGTGGCCGACCTGTGTGTAGCCATCGCTGCGGGTCGTATCCCAGCCGGTGGAGAAGAAGTTGCTGCCACCGCCGGTCAGTGTCTGTGGCTGCCACAGCGCTTCCAGCGTGGCAGTGCGCACCAGCTTGCCGGTCGCCAGTGCCTGCAGGAAACGGTTCATGTCGCCCACGGTGGTCTGCAGATCGGCGTGGCCCCAACCGTAGTTCGGCCATGGATCTTCATTGGCCGGCTGCAGCTGGCCGTCCTTGCCGATGTACGGCATTGCCGCGCGCTGCGCCGGCACGCTGGCTGCTCCCCACGAGGTGCTGGTCATTTTCAGCGGCTGCAGGATGCGTTCGCGTGCAATGACCGGATAGGGCTGGCGGTACTGCGCCTCCAGCAACGCAGTCAGCACCAGGTAGTTGGCCTGCGTGTACTGCACGCGGCTGCCGGTTCTGAACTGCAGCGGCGCCGAACCGGCCACCTTCAACGCAGCAGCAAGATCGGGTGCCACGCCCGGGTAGCCTTTGCTCACCCAGCGGTTGTCCACGCGGTCGTAGTATTCGCCGATGCCAGAGCTGTGGTTGAGGAAGTCACGCACGTGGATGGCCTGCCACGCGGTCGGCAGGTCCGGCACATAACGACTGGCGGGGGCATCCAGATCCACCTTGCCCTGGTCGACCAGCTGCATCACCAGCGTGCTGGTCAGAAGCTTGGCCATCGACTGAGCAGCGAAGATGGTATCGACGGTGGTGGGCGCGTGGGTGGCCGGGTCGCGCTCACCGCTGGCGCCTTGGTAGAGCACCTGGCCGTTGTGTGCGACAAGCACCGCCTGGCCGGCGATGCCGTAGCGTTCGCGGTTGGCCTGGAGCTGGGTGTTGAGCTGGGAAGAAAGGCCGGCAGGGACGTCACGCGCCGAGGCGGGAAGGGCGATGGCCAAGGCACAGAGCAATGCAGCAGCGAGCGTGCGGTACATCGCGGTGATCCGTCAGCGGCGATGGCGCATCTTGGTCACGGCGGGGGATAGGGTCAAGCCAGGAGGGTTGTGCCGACCAAGGTCGGCATCCACCAGAGCGATGGCCATCAGGAAGAGCCGGCCAGCGGCCGGCACTACCCGGGTGCTGGGTCAGCCGAGGATGCCCGGCAGATCCAGACCCTTCTCCTTCGCGCACTCAATCGCGATCTCATACCCCGCATCGGCATGGCGCATCACGCCGGTGGCTGGGTCGTTCCACAGCACGCGTGCAATGCGCTTGGCCGCCGCTTCAGTGCCATCGCAGACGATCACCATGCCGGCGTGCTGCGAGAAGCCCATACCCACGCCGCCGCCATGGTGCAGTGACACCCACGTCGCGCCACTGGCGGTGTTGAGCAGGGCATTCAGCAGCGGCCAGTCGGACACAGCATCGGAGCCGTCGGCCATCGCTTCGGTTTCGCGGTTCGGCGAGGCCACGCTGCCGCTGTCCAGATGGTCGCGGCCGATCACCACCGGCGCCTTCAGTTCACCGTTGGCCACCATCTCGTTGAAGGCCAGGCCCAGTCGATCACGATCGCCCAGACCGACCCAGCAGATGCGCGCCGGCAGGCCCTGGAACTTGATCTTCTCGGCGGCCATGTCCAGCCAGCGGTGCAGGTGCGGGTTGTCCGGAATCAGCTCCTTCACCTTGGCATCGGTCTTGGCGATGTCTTCCGGGTCGCCGCTCAGCGCCGCCCAACGGAACGGGCCGATGCCACGGCAGAACAGCGGCCGGATGTAGGCCGGCACGAAACCCGGGAAATCGAACGCATCCTCGACACCTTCTTCCAGCGCCATCTGCCGCAGGTTGTTGCCGTAATCCACGGTAGGCACGCCCAGCGAGTGGAAACCGAGCATGGCGCGGATGTGGTTGGCCATCGACGCACGCGCGGCCTTTTCCACTTCCTTCGGGGCGGTCACGCGCTTGGCATCCCATTCTTCCACCGTCCAGCCCTGCGGCAGGTAGCCGTTCACCGGGTCGTGGGCGGAGGTCTGGTCGGTCAGCAGGTCCGGCTTCACGCCGCGGATCAGCAGTTCGTCCAGCACGTCGGCAACGTTACCGAGCAGGCCCACCGACAGCGGCTTTTTGGCGGTGCACGATTCTTCGATCAGGCGCAGGGCCTCGTCCAGATCGTCGGTCCAGGTATCCAGGTAGCCGGTGCGCAGGCGCATCTCGATGCTGCTCTTGCGGCATTCCACCGCCAGGCAGGAGGCGCCGGCCATCACCGCGGCCAGCGGCTGCGCGCCACCCATGCCGCCCAGCCCGCCGGTGAACAGCCACTTGCCGGCCAGGCTGCCGTTGTAATGCTGGCGGCCCATTTCCACGAAGGTTTCGTAGGTGCCCTGGACGATGCCCTGTGCGCCGATGTAGATCCAGCTGCCGGCAGTCATCTGCCCATACATCGCCAGACCTTTCTTATCCAGCTCGTTGAAGTGATCCCAGTTGGCCCAGCGCGGCACCAGGTTGGAGTTGGCGATCAGCACGCGCGGTGCATCGGCATGGGTGCGGAACACGCCCACCGGCTTGCCCGACTGCACCAGCAGCGTCTGGTCATCGTCCAGGCGCTTGAGGGTTTCGACGATGGCGTCGAAGCTCTCCCAATCGCGTGCGGCACGGCCGATGCCGCCGTACACCACCAGCTCCTGCGGCCGCTCGGCCACGTCCGGGTGCAGGTTGTTCATCAGCATGCGCAGCGGCGCTTCGGTGAGCCAGCTCTTGGCGGTGAGCGTGGTGCCGGTCGGTGCGGCAATGGTGCGGGACGGGTCGTTGCGGGTCATGCGGCGCTCCGGTTCGTAGCGAATTCAAGGCAGGCATTGAGCACCTGCGCCAGGGTGTGGCGCAGCGGTGCGGCGTGTTCGGGGTCGAGCGGGGTGGGCCAGCTGTGCTCGTCCACCTGGTCGGGTAGTGGTTCGTGCATGTAGCCGCGGCAGGCCAGTTCCATCTGCAGGCTGTGCACACCACCGGCAATGCTGCTGTAGTGGCGGGTGATCCAGCCGCCCTTGAAGCGGCCGTTGCGCACCTGGCTCATGCCGCTGAGCGCCAGCAGGTTCTCCACCACATCGCTCAGTGCGTTGTCGCAGGAGGTGTCCGGTGCACCGGACGGCCCGGCGGTGCCGAGATTGAACTGCGGCAACTCGCCCTCGAACAGGTGCGGGATGTGCGAACGGATCGAATGCGCGTCGTACACCACCACGGTGCCGTGGCGTGCACGCAGGCGTGCGATCTGCGTGGCCAGTGCGTTGTGGTACGGCGCGAAATACGTGTCGCGGCGCCGGGCAATCTCAGCGTCGTCCGGCTCGCGACCGGCGTGGTACAGCGGCTGGTTGTCGAAGGTGGTCAGCGGGCACAGGCCGGTGGTGTTTTGCCCCGGGTACAGCGACACGCCGCTGGGGTCGCGGTTGAGGTCGATCACCGAACGCGAGATTGCCGAGCGCACGGTGGTCGCGCCCATGCCGCGTGCGAAGTCGTACAGCTCATGCACCCACCAGTCGGCATCGCGGCGCGCCAGCCACGGCGAGTGGAAATCGCCGATCAGGTCATGCGGCAGCTCGCTGCCGGTGTGCGGGAAGCTGACGATCAGCGGCGCGTCGCCTTCGTGCACGGTCAGCCATTCGGGATGGCCGTTCATGCCTGCGGTTCCACCGTGGGCAACAGCTCGGCCAGACCCTTGGCCAATGCGCCGCTGCGGACCAGATCGGTTGCGATCACCATGTCCGGGTGGAAATAGCGGTCGTCCTGCAACATCGGCACCTGTGCACGCAGCGTGGCGCGCACGTTTTCCAGTGCCTTGCTGGAGCGCAGCGGCGCATGGAAGTCGCAGCCCTGCGCAGCGGCCAGCAGCTCGATACCGATTACGTTGGCTGCGTTCTCGGCCATCTGCATCAGGCGGCGCGCACCGTGCGCGGCCATCGACACGTGGTCTTCCTGGTTGGCCGAGGTGGGAATCGAATCGACGCTGGCGGGGTAGGCGCGCTGCTTGTTTTCCGAGACCAGCGCAGCGGCGGTCACCTGCGGAATCATGAAGCCGGAGTTCAAGCCCGGGCGCGGGGTCAGGAAGGCTGGCAGACCGGACAGCGCAGGGTCGACCAGCATCGCCAAGCGGCGCTCGCTGATCGAGCCGATCTCGCACACGGCCATCGCCAGCATGTCGGCGGCGAAGGCCACCGGCTCGGCGTGGAAGTTGCCGCCGGACAGCGCCTCACCGGTATCGGTGAACACCAGCGGGTTGTCGGACACGCCGTTGGCTTCGATTTCCAGCGTGGTCGCAGCCTGGCGCAGGATGTCCAGCGCCGCGCCCATCACCTGCGGCTGGCAACGCAGGCAGTACGGGTCCTGCACGCGCACGTCGTTGTCGCGGTGCGATTCGCGGATGCCCGAATCCTGCATCAGCGTGCGCAGGGTGGCGGCGGTGGCGATCTGCCCACGCTGGCCACGCAGCGCATGGATACGCGGATCGAACGGCGTATCCGAGCCCTTGGCCGCTTCCACCGACAGCGCGCCGGTGACCAGTGCGGCCTGGAACACCGTTTCAATTTCAAACAGACCGGCCAGTGCGTACGCGGTGGAGAACTGGGTGCCGTTGAGCAGGGCCAAGCCTTCCTTCGCGCCCAGTTCCACCGGCTGCAGGCCGGCGCGAGCCAGTGCGTCCATGGCGGGCAGGCGTTCTTCGCCGACGAAGGCCTCGCCGACGCCGATCATCACGCTGGCCAGATGCGAGAGCGGTGCCAGGTCGCCCGAGGCACCGACCGAGCCCTGCGCCGGCACCACCGGCAGCACGCCCTTCACCAGCATTGCTTCCAGCAGCAGCAGCGTTTCCTCGCGCACGCCGGAAGCACCCTGGGCCAGGCTGACCAGCTTCAACGCCATCATCAGCCGCACCACATTCGCCGGCATCGGCTCGCCCACGCCCGCGGCATGCGAGAGCACGATGTTCCGCTGCAGGGTGGCCAGGTCCTCGCGTTCGATGCGCACGCTGGCCAGCTTGCCGAAACCGGTGTTGATGCCATACACCGGTGCGCCCTTGGCGACGATGGCAGCCACCGTTGCGGCACTGGCACGCACCGCCGGCAACGCGGCCGGGTCAAGCGACAGCGGCGCACCGCGATACGCCTGCCGCCACTGGGCGAGGGTGACATGGCCGGGGCGAAGAACCAGGGTGTTGCTCATGTGTTGCTCCAGGAGGCAGGCAGGTCGGGCTGTCCGCGCACCACGCGCGCGTGCAGCGGGTTGAATCCAATGCGATAGACCAGGTCGGCGGGGGCGTCGATGTCCCAGATCGCCAGGTCGCAGTCCATGCCGACGGCCAGGCGGCCGATGCGCTCGCCATGGCCCAGCGCACGCGCCGCTTCACGGGTGAAGCCGGCGATGCACTCGTCCACGGTCAGGCGGAACAGGGTGGCGCCCATGTTCATTGCCAGCAGCGGGCTGGTCAGCGGCGAGGTGCCGGGGTTGCTGTCGGTGGCCAGTGCCAGCGGCACGCCGGCCGCACGCAGCGCGGCGATCGGCGGCAGGGTGGTATCGCGGGTGAAGTAGAACGCGCCCGGCAGCAGCACGGCGACGGTACCGGCGGCGGCCATCGCGGCGATGCCGGCGTCGTCCAGGTGTTCGATATGGTCCGCCGACAGCGCGCCGAAACCGGCCGCCAGTTCGGCGCCATGCTGGTTGCTCAGTTGTTCGGCGTGGATCTTGATCGCCAGACCATGCGCACGCGCAGCGTCGAATACCTGGCGGGCCTGCGCCGGCGAGAACGCGATGTTCTCGCAGAAGATGTCCACGGCCTCGGCCAGGCCTTCTGCAGCGATGGCCGGAATCATCACCTCGCACACCTCATCGGTGTATTCCTGCGCCTCGCGACCGGGCGGCACCGCGTGCGCACCGAGGAAGGTCGGCACCACGTTCACCCGGCATTCCTCGCCCAGCGCTCGTGCCACCTGCAACTGCTTGCGCTCGTCCTGCAGGGTCAGGCCGTAGCCGGACTTGATCTCGATGGTGGTTACGCCTTCGGCGCGCATCGCCAGCAGGCGCGGGCGGCTCTCGCGTGCCAACTGCTCTGGCGAGGCAGCACGGGTGGCGCGCACCGTAGAGACGATACCGCCACCGGCACGGGCGATCTCGGCATAGCTCACGCCCTGCAGGCGCTGCTCGAATTCGTTGGCGCGGTTGCCGGCGTAGACCAGGTGGGTGTGGCAATCGATCAGACCAGGCGAGATCCATCGGCCTTCGCCGTCGATGCGGGTGGTCGGCTGCAGGTCGGCATCGCTGCCGGCGGGGCCGACGTGCACGATGCGGCCATCGGAGGCGGCCAGTACTCCATCGCGCAGGACACCCAGGCCCTCGCCATCGAGGGTCATCAGGTGGACGTTGGACCAGAGGGTATCGACGTGCATGGCATCCAGAACGCGGCTGTGCTTATATGTCTATACAATATAGGCGTCCAATTCGGGTTGTCCAGCCATGTCCGATTCGCGTTCCGCGCACTCCTTCCATGCCACCCATGCCCTGCTGTCCGACGGCTGGGCCGCCGACGTCCGCCTGCAGGTGCAGGACGGGCGCATCGCCGAGGTCACGCGTGGGCAGGCTGCGCAGCAGGGCGATACCCGCGTGGGCATTCTGGTACCGGGCCTGCCGAACCTGCACAGCCACGCCTTCCAGCGCGGCATGGCCGGCCTGACCGAGATCGGTGGCGGCGACGGCGATAGTTTCTGGAGCTGGCGTGAACTGATGTACCGCTTCCTGGCCCATCTGCGCCCGGATGCAGTGCAGGCCATCGCCGCCCAGGCCTACATGGAGATGCTGGAAAGCGGCTTCACCCGTGTCGGCGAATTCCACTACCTGCACCACGATGCCGATGGCCGCCCCTACGCCAATCGCGCCGAGATGAGTGTGCAGATCGCTGCTGCGGCCGCGCAGACCGGCATCGGCCTGACCCTGCTGCCGGTGTTCTACGCCCACGCCGATTTTGGTGGGGCGCCGCCGAACCCGGCACAGCGCCGCCTCATCCATGACGTAGACGGGTTCGCGCAGCTGCTTGATGGCGCCCGCACCGCGCTGGCCACGCTGCCCGATGCGGTGCTGGGCATCGCCCCGCACAGCCTGCGCGCGGTGACGGGCGAGGAGCTGAGCGCACTGCTGCCGCTGACCGATGGCCCGATACACATCCATATCGCCGAGCAGGTGCGCGAGGTCGAGGCCTGCCTGGCGTGGAGTGGCCGGCGACCGGTGCAGTGGCTGTACGAGCATGCCCCGGTGGATGCGCGCTGGTGCCTGGTGCACGCCACCCACATCACCGACGACGAGCGCGAGCAGATGGTCGCCAGCAAGGCCGTGGCCGGGCTGTGCCCGATCACCGAGGCCAACCTGGGCGACGGCCTGTTCCCGATGCAGGCCTTCGCGCGCGAGGGCGGACGCTTCGGCGTGGGCTCCGATTCCAACGTGCTGATCGATGCCGCAGAAGAGCTGCGCCTGCTGGAATACGGCCAGCGGCTGGCCCTGCGAGGTCGCAACGTGTTGGCCCCGGATGCCGGCCGCAGCACCGGGCGCTTCCTGTTTGAAGGGGCATTGCAGGGCGGTGCCCAGGCGCTTGGCGTGGCTGCCGGCCTGCAGGTGGGTGCCAGCGCAGACATGGTTGAACTGGATGCCGCGTACCCCGCGTTGCAGGCGCGACACGGTGACGCATGGCTTGACAGCTGGGTGTTCGCCGCACGTAATGGCGCGCTGCGATCGGTCTGGCGCCATGGCCGCCAGTGCGTGGCCGACGGCCGCCACCTGCAGCGCGAGGCCATCACCAGCGCCTTCGCCGCTGCCCTGCGTGGCGTGCTGGGCTGATCGCCTCCCACCATCGAGACTCCACCACGTGAAGGCCAGCAAGTCCGCCACGCTCAACCAGCGCATCCGCAGCGACCTGGAAAGCCGCATCCTCAGCGGAGAGTGGGCGCCGGGCTTCCGTATCCCGTACGAGCACGAACTGATGGAGCAGTACGGTTGCTCGCGGATGACGGTGAACAAGGTGCTGACGGCGCTGGCCGAGAGCGGCATGATCGAGCGCCGCCGCCGAGCGGGCTCCTTCGTGGCTCGGCAGCCACCGCATCTGGAGCAGGTGGCGCTGGAGATCCCTGACATCGCAATGGAGGTCGGATCGCGCGGACATCAGTACGGCTACCGGCTGCTGCAGCGTGAACTGCGCCTGGCCGAGGCAGCCAATGCCGGCGAAGTGGAACTGGCCGGCAGTGAGCAGTTGCTGGCGATGCGCTGCCTGCATCTGGCCGATGGCCGGCCGCTGGCGTTGGAGCATCGCCTGATCAGCCCGGTCGGCGTGCCCGAGGTGCTGGAGGTGGATTTCAGCACCACCGCGCCGGGCAGCTGGCTGCTGCAGAACGTGTCGTGGACGCGCGCCCAGCACCGCATCAGCGCCTGGGGCGCCGATGCGCCCACCGCCAAGCTGCTGGACGTGAAGCCCGGTACCGCCTGCCTGGTGATCGAGCGCCTGACCTGGCGCGGCGAACAGCCGATCACCCGCGTGCGACAGATGTTCCTGGGCGATGCCTGGGATCTGGTCGCCCGTTTCGCGCCTGGGGCGCGATAGGGGCGGACATCCCATTCGCCGTGGCGTTGCAGGCTCTGTCGTCTTGCGCTCTGTCGGTGCGTGTGTACGATGTGTATGGTTCCTGCATGAAAAGCAGGGACCTCATCCGGGAGCTGGAAGCGGCGGGCTGGTACTGCAACCGGATCCGCGGATCCCATCATGTATTCGTGCATCCGTACCGGCCTCACATCATCACCGTTCCTCATCCCAAAAAGGATCTGGGAAGAGGGTTGGTGCAGGCACTGCGGAAGCTTGCGGGACTGACGTAGGAGGCCCTCATGCGATATCCAGTCTTGATCGAGGCCGGTGATGAACGCACCGCGTGGAGCGTGATCGTGCCGGACCTGCCTGGCTGCTTCTCGGCTGCCGACACACTCGACGATGCATTGACGTCTGCCGAAGAGGCGGCACTGGCATGGATCGACGCCGCGCTGGATGCCGGCCGCTCGATTCCACGCCCTTCATCGCCACAGAAGGTGGTAGCCGAGGCCGGAGCTGCAGCAGGGTGGATCCTCGCTTACATCTGCATCGACCCTTCGTTGCTGGATGACACCATTGAGCGCGTCAACATCAGCTTGCCGCGCCGTGTCCTTGCGCGCCTGGATGCGCAGGCCAAGGCGGCCGGCGAGTCGCGCTCCAGTTACATCGCGCACCTGGCATCACGGGGCTGACGATACGGCGACCGGGCACGCGCCCGCCGCTACACCCGGCAGCCCATCAATACGTCGCGCACTGCCGCCAGCGCACCGGCTCATCCACGCCGGGGCGGGCGTTGAGCTGCACGCGCACGTTGCGCAGGGCGGGGTAGCGCAGCACTTCCTGGCACACGCGTGGCCACACCGTTTCCAGTTCACCGGTGCGGTTGATGGCCAGCGTCTGCCGGGTCAGCCAGACGCCGCTGGCGATACCGGATTGCCCCGCCAGCGCGCGGGCCAGTTCGGCCTGGTAGCGGTCCAGCGTGGCAGCGTCCGGGTTGGGATTGCTGCGCGTGTCGTCGCCATTCTGCGCCGCGGCTGCGGCGACCATGGGAGCGGGCGCATTCGCGGCGCTTTCCGGCGCGGCGGGCGTCGGCACAGGACGTGCAGCCGGCGGCGCTACAGGTGCAACGGCCGGTGCTGGGACCGAGTCCGCCTGTTCCGGGCGCAGGCCCTGCAGGCCAAGCCCGACCAGCAGGCCCAGCGTCACTGAGGCCAGTGCGGCAATGGCGATGCGGCGCAGCGCCTCATGGCGGGCGATCGCGCGCACGCGGGTCTCAACATCGGCCGGCAGGTAGGGCTGCAGCAGTGGCCACAGGCGCGGACCATCGATTACTTCCACTGCCTGCTTTTCCGCCGCGCCCAGGCCATCGCGTTCAACCCGGCCTTCGGTGATCAGCATGCCGCCCTTGGCGCCTGCCAGCCGCGCGGCAGCACCCAGTTCGTTCACCGCAGCGGTGCCGATGCGATAGGCCAGGCCGTGCTTGCACGATACCCGCCAGGTGTTCGGTCCATCGCTGAGCAGGAAATCGCTGCTCGGCTCACGGCTTTCCTCGCTCGGATCCTGCAGTTCACGCAGGCCGCGCTGCTCGCGCAGCATGCGCTTGATCAGCGTGGAAAACTCACGCCAGTGCATGCCCGCCAGGGCCTGCAGGCCCAGTTGCATTTCGGTACGTCGACGCTTGAACCACCACAGGTACACGGTGGCCAGGGTGCAGGTAAGCAGGGCCGACAGCAGGGCCAGAATCCAGGGAAGCATGCAGGGCGACGACGGAAGGGGCGAAAACGGAAGCCCACAGTGTAAAGGGCCGACCGGTTGATTGCGTCAGGGTGTTCCCGACAACAACCGTGATGCAGCCCGCAGATCTGCATGCGCCAGACACGAAAAAACCCGCCAATCCTGAAGCCGTGAGGGGAGGGAACAAACGGCAGCCGAAGCGATTGGCGGGTTCTACGCGATTGTCAACGAAAATTTATTGCGTTGCAACAAAGGCGGTTCAGGGCGTGCTGCCCGGCGACTGATGGCTGCCCGGCGAGGGGGCGTCCACGTCGGTGGAGGCACGGTGTTCGAGCTTGGCCAGGCGCGCGGTCAGGGCATCGATGCGGGCTTCCAGCGCGGTCACCTGATCGGCGGTCGGCACGTGCAGTCGCTTGAGTACGCCCTGCACCTGGTCATCGAAGGCCTTGTTGACCTTGTCCCAGGTTCCGGACGCCTTCTCGCGGGCTTCGTCCAGCGAGTGCTCGACGTTGTCGCGCCAGCCCGGTTCCTGCTCGCCGCTGCGTTCACGGCGGCGGGCCTCCCAGGCTTCGCCTTCCTTCACCAGGCCATCGAAGAAACGGCCTCCCTCTGCCTGCGCGCGCCCGAGGGCGCCCAGACCAGCCAGCCAGACCTGCTGTGCCGAATCGCTCAGCTTGCGCGAAAAGCGTTCTGCCTGGTCGCCGAAGCCGGCATCGTCGTCGCGGCGATCGTCATTCTCGTAACGGTTCATTGCATTCCCCGTGGGAGTTGGGCCTATCCCCGAGAGTAGCGCGGCGCGCCGTTGCTGGGCCGTGATGGCCGCAGCGCAGGTTCAGCCCAGCTTTTCCTTCAACACGCGCTGGATCTCGCTTTCCACCATGCCCTTCATTGCCGACAGCAGGAAGCCCAGCTTGGCCGTGACCCGCACCGCGCCCGGCTGCAGTTCGATCGCACCGTCCACGCCACTGCCGGAGAAATTCAGCACGTCGGCGGCCCACGACGACTTCAGGCCGAAGCGTTCGCCCAGCTTGGCGGCAACCTGCTCGATCGCTTCACGTGCCTGGGTGTCGGGCAGGGTGTGGGCGTGGCGGACATCGATGGTGGACATGCAGGCTCCTGGCGCAGGGCGGGGATCAATTGAGAGGGCGAGCATTGTGCGCATCGACGGCGCCCACGCCAAGCGCTCATCGCAGGTTCTTCTTCGTGGGCGGCCAACCTGCTAGTCTGCGCCGCGTGCAGAACCTGCTAGTTCACTTCAGTCAACAACAACAGCCCGACCAGCCGCTGCGGCCCGGGGTGCAGCGCATCGTGCGCCAGGCAAACGGCAGCGTGCGCCTCGGTGATGCCGGCAACGGCGCGCTGCTGCTTGCGCAGTTCTGCATGGACGACCGCGGCCTCTGGCTGCAGGTCGGCAACGGTATCCGTGGCATCCATGTGAATGGTCGCCCGGTGCGGCGCATGGCCCTGCTGAGGGCGGGCGACGCGGTCTACGTCGATGGCGTGGAAATGGTCCTGCAAGGCGAGGTCGACACCCTGCTGCAGGCACCGGCGCCGGCAGCCAACGTCGAAGGCAGCGGTGACGAGCAGCGCCTGCTGCGCGGTGTGGGCGGCCTGCACCACGGCCGCAGCTACCCCTTGTCGCGCGCGCGGGTGATCGGCCGTGGCAACGATGTCGACATCGAGATCGATGAGCCCGCCTTCGCCGAACAGCACGCGCGGGTGGAAGTCCATGGCGAGCGGGTACTGCTGCGCGACCTGGGCAGTGCCGATGGCACCCGGGTCAACGGCGTTGCCGTACGCCACTGCTGGCTGCAGGCGGGCGACCAGGTCGTGTTCGACGGTCAGCACCGGTTCGTGCTGGAAGTGCCGCACGACCCGCGCCGGCGACCGCCACTGGCCGATGACGAAGGCAGCGACGAAGCCGAACAGGCACCGGTGGTGCCGGTCGCCCCGCGTCGGGTGCGGCGCTGGCCTTGGCTGCTGGGCAGTGCATTGCTGCTGGCAGCCGTGCTCAGCCTGCTGCTCTGGTTCGGCGCGCGCTGAACTCGTTCCGCCGGGCATGGCCCGGAGCTACCGCCCGGACCAACCCGCTTTGGGTAGTGCCGGCCGCTGGCCGGCAACCTCGGTGAACCAAGGTGATTGCAGTTGCCGGCCAGCGGCCGGCACTACCAGTGCCGCCGCGGCAATGGATACGGATGCAACCAAATTTCCCTTGCGCCACAAGGCCGCAAGGCTGGTGCAGTGCGGCATACTAGGGGTCTTGCCCCACAGGTGTGCCATGACGCGCGCGTTCAACTTCAGTGCCGGCCCTGCAACGTTGCCGGAATCGGTCCTGCGCCAGGCGCAGGCGGAAATGCTGGACTGGCACGGTAGCGGTGCCTCCATCGTGGAAATGAGCCATCGCGGTCCGGAGTTCATGTCCGTGGCCGCCGAGGCCGAGGCCGACCTGCGTCGCCTGCTCGACATTCCCGAGGACTATGCGGTGCTGTTCCTGCCCGGTGGTGCCACCACCCAGCAGGCGTTGATCCCGCTCAACTTCGCCAGCCCCGGCCAGCGTGCCGACTACGTGGTCACCGGCCACTGGGGCAAGACCGCGGTCAAGCAGGCCAGCCCCTATGTGGACGTCAACATCGCCGCCAGCAGCGAGGCCGAAGGGTATCGCCAGCTGCCCGAGCGCGCCGGTTGGCAGCTCTCTCCCGATGCCGCGTACGTGCACATCACTGCCAACGAGACCATCCACGGCGTCGAGTTCCGTGATGTGCCCGAGACCGGCAACGTGCCGCTGGTGGCCGACTTCAGTTCATCCATCGCCAGCGAGCCGCTGGATGTGCGCCGCTACGGTGTCATCTATGCCGGTGCGCAGAAGAACCTGGGCCCGGTCGGCATCGCGGTGATGATCATCCGTCGCGACCTGCTGGAGCGTACTGGCCAGCCACGCGCGGACATCTTCGATTACCGCTCGCACGTCGCCCGCGATTCCATGCTCAACACCCCGCCCACCTGGAACTGGTACCTGGCCGGTCTGGTGTTCAAGTGGATGCTGGCCGAAGGTGGCGTGGTCGAGTTCGCCAAGCGCAACGCCGCCAAGGCCGCGCTGGTGTACGGCGCCATCGATGCCTCCGGCGGCTTCTATCTCAACGAGGTCGCCCATTCGGCGCGCTCGCGGATGAACATCCCGTTCTTCCTGCCCAGCACCGACCTCGATGCCCGTTTCGTCGCCGATGCCAAGGCCGCCGGCCTGCTGGCGCTGAAGGGTCACAAGGTGGTCGGTGGCATCCGCGCCTCGCTTTACAACGCCATGCCGCTGGCCGGGGCGGAGGCGCTGGTCGCCTTCATGGCCGATTTCCAGCAGCGTCACGGCTGAGCAATGAACGGCGCGCATCGTCGGGTGCGCGCCCCGCAACAAGGAATTCCGATGGCAAGCAAACCCAGCAAGAAGGCGTCGAAGAAGGCCGAGCCGGCCAAGGACAGCGCCACTTCCAAGCCCAAGGGCAAGTCGAAGGCAACCGCAGTGCCCACCCTGGCGCCACTGGCACTGGCCGATGTGCGTTCGAAGATCGACCAGATCGACCGTGACATCCAGAGCCTGATCGCTGAACGCGCACAGTTCGCCCACCAGGTCGGCAAGGCCAAGGGCAAGCTCGCCGCTGCCGTCGACTACTACCGCCCCGAGCGCGAGGCGCAGGTGCTGCGCATGGTGGTGGATCGCAACGAAGGCCCGCTCAGCGATGAGCTGCTGGTGCACGTCTACCGCGAAATCATGTCGGCCTGCCTGGCCCAGCAGGAGCCGTTGAAGATCGGCTACCTCGGCCCGGAAGGTACCTTCAGCCAGCAGGCCGTGCTCAAGCACTTCGGCCGCTCGGCGCTGGGCCTGCCGATGGCCAGCATCGAAGAAGTGTTCCAGGAAGTGGAAGCGGGCAACGCCGATTTCGGCGTGGTGCCGGTGGAAAACTCGGGGCAGGGCACCATCCAGATCACCCTGGACATGTTCCTCACCTCCAACCTGAAGATCTGCGGCGAAGTGGAACTGCGCGTGCAGCAGTACCTGATGTCGCGCAGTGGCCGCATCGAGGACATCGAGCGCGTCTACGGCCATCCGCAGTCGTTCATGCAGACCTCGGCATGGATGCGCGCCAACCTGCCCAAGGCCGAGAAGATCCCGGTGGCCAGCAACGCCGAAGGCGCGCGCCGTGCACGCAATGCCGACGATGCCGCGGCCATTGGCGGCGAGAGCGCCGGCCATGTGTACGGCCTGAAGAAGGTCGTCACCAAGCCGATCCAGAACGATGCCGACAACACCACCCGTTTCCTGGTGGTGGGGCGCAACATCTTCCCGACCTCCGGCCATGACCGCACCTCGGTGCTGGTGTTCATCCATGACAAGCCCGGCGCGCTGTTCGATGTGCTCAGCCCGTTCGCGCGCCATGGCATCAGCATGAACCGCATCGAGTCGCGTCCCTCGCACCACGGCAAGTGGGAATACGGCTTCTTCATCGACCTGGCCGGTCACATCGACGACGCGCCGATGCAGGCCGCACTGGCCGAACTGGAAGCGCACTCGGCGCAGATCAAGGTGCTTGGCTCCTATCCGGTAGCCGTGCCCTGATCCCTGCTGCGGCGGCTGCGGCCGCCGCCCCTGATGCACCGCCGGCGAGCCGGCGTTTACGGAACCATTCAACGATGAGCAACGCGCAGCACTGGATCGCCCGCAAGGGCCAGCCCCTGCAGGGCAGCCTGACCATTCCCGGCGACAAGTCGGTCTCGCACCGCTCGGTGATGTTCGCCGCGCTGGCCGATGGCACCTCGCATATCGAAGGCTTCCTGGAAGGCGAAGACACCCGCGCCACCGCGCGCATCTTCAGCCAGCTGGGCGTGCGCATCGAAACCCCCAGTGCGTCGCAGCGCGTCGTGCACGGCGTCGGCATCGATGGCCTGCAGGCACCCAGCGCACCGCTCGACTGTGGCAATGCCGGCACCGGCATGCGCCTGCTGGCCGGCCTGCTGGCCGGTCAGGCATTCGACTGCACGCTGGTCGGCGACGAATCGTTGTCCGGCCGTCCGATGCGCCGCGTCACCGGTCCGCTGTCGCAGATGGGCGCGAAGATCGACACCGAGGCAGACGGCACGCCGCCGCTGCACGTGCATGGCGGGCAGACGCTGCACGGCATCGACTTTGCCTCGCCGGTGGCCAGTGCGCAGATCAAGTCCGCCGTGCTGCTGGCCGGCCTGTACGCGCACGGCGAAACCAGCGTCACTGAGCCGCACCCGACCCGGGACTACACCGAGCGCATGCTGTCCGCGTTCGGCGTGGACATCGCGTTCTCGCCGGGCAAGGCCCGCCTGCGTGGTGGCCAGCGCCTGCGCGCGACCGATATCGTGGTGCCGGCCGACTTCTCCTCGGCCGCGTTTTTCCTGGTCGCGGCCAGCATCATTCCCGGCTCCGAACTGCGCCTGAAGCAGGTCGGCCTCAATCCGCGCCGTACCGGCCTGCTGCACGCGCTGCGCCTGATGGGCGCGGACATCACCGAACAGAACCCGGCAGAGCAGGGCGGCGAACCGGTGGCCGATCTGCTGGTGCGCTACGCGCCGCTGAAGGGTGCGCGCATTCCCGAGGAGCTGGTGCCGGACATGATCGACGAGTTCCCGGCATTGTTCGTGGCCGCTGCTGCCGCCGAAGGCCAGACTGTGGTAACCGGCGCCGCCGAACTGCGGGTGAAGGAATCCGATCGCCTGGCCGCGATGGCGACCGGCCTGCGCGCGCTGGGCATGCAGGTGGACGAAACCGAAGATGGCGCCACCCTGCACGGCGGCGTATCGCTGGGCAATGGCACCATTGAAAGCCACGGTGATCATCGCATCGCGATGGCCTTCGCCATTGCCGGCCAGATCAGCCACGGCGAAGTGCGCATCAACGACATCGCCAACGTCGCAACGTCCTTCCCGGATTTCGACGGACTGGCTCGCAGCGCCGGCTTCAACCTGGCCTGAGGTAGTCCCGGCGCCGCTGCGCGCGCCGGGCATGGCCCGGCGCTACCCTTCGGCGCCTGTTCCGGTAGCGCCGGGCCATGCCCGGCGGAATCCCAACGCGCGCGAAAAAAAACGGAGGCCGAGGCCTCCGTTTTCATTTCAGGCGTCAGCCGGTGATCAACGCTGTTCGGTACGGAAATCCACCGGCACGCGAACCACGCTGGCCACCGCACGGCCCTGATGCATGGCCGGCTCGAACTTCCAGCCCTGCACGGTGTTCAGCACGGCACGGTCCAGGTCGCGGCTGCGCTCACCACTGCGCGACACGATCGCAGCGTCGGTCACGTTGCCACGCGTATCCACGTTCAAGCTGGCAACCACGCTGCCCTGCACGCCACTGCGCAGCGCGGCGGCCGGATAGTTCGGCTTGCTGTTGCTGGCCAGCGGACGCGCCTCACGGTTGCGTACGGCCGGGGCTGCCTTGCGCTCGCTCTGCGCGGGCGCGGCCTGCCGCGCAGCGGGGGCGGGCGTGGTGGCAACCGGGGCTTCCGTGGCCGGCAGCATGCGCTCGCTTACCGGCGCAGGCGCAACGTCGTCATGGCTGGAGAAGCGCAGCCAGACCAGTGCTGCGGCGAACATCGCCACAATCAGGGCCAGCCACAGCCAAGGGGAGGTCGAGCGCGGCTCGAGCGCGCCGTCCTGCTGCAGTTGCGGCGAATGAAGGTTCTCGTGGGTGGTGGCAGTCATCGCAAACTCCTCACGTCAGTAACGACGCCCAGAGTGTTGCCCGAGGCGGCGTCGCAGCGTGTCAGCATTGCGTCAACGCAACCTGCAAGGTTCAGCTTTTCTGCGGGGAAGCGTTCAGTTACTGCGGCTTGAAGTCGAACGGCACTTCAATGCTGCCCGGCACCGGCTGGCCATTGCTGACCGCCGGGCTGAAGCGCCAGCGACGCACCGCGTCCGTTGCCGCGCGATCCAGTTCACGCGAACCGCTGCGCTGGATCACCGTCACGTTGTTCGGGTAGCCGGTGGCGTCCACCTCCACCCGCACCACCACGCTGCCCGCTTCACCGCGTCGCAGGGCGGCGGCCGGGTAGGCGGGCGGCGGCGACTGGCCGGCAATCGGCATCGGCTGCGCATTGGCGGTTGCCGGTGCCGCAGTGCCCGGCGCGGCCGGAGCGGGTTCAACCGTGGCCGGTGGCGGCGGCGGGGCGGTTTCCACCAGCTTCGGCGCATCTTCTTCGTCCGGCACCGGGGCCGGCTTGGCGTCTGGCATGTCGCTGGAACCGGCCGCTGCGGCCAGGGGTTCGGGCAGTGGTTCCACCTGGGCGGTTTCCTGCGGCGTCTGCGCGGCCGGGTCGGCACGGAAGAATTCCTTGTCGCGTCCGGTCAGCCAGACCAGCACGAACAGCAGGATGCCCACGCCGAAGGCGATGCCGGCGATCTTCAGGGCGTTGCGCGGGATATGCACGGTGAACGACTTGGCAGGCGACGGACGGGGAGCAGACATGGACCAGACCAGTACGGAATGCCTCGATTCTGCCACGGCCGGAATGAACCGGGCGGCAGAATTCCGTATAACAGGCGATAATCCCGTTCCTGTTACCCACCACGACGCCTGCCATGCTTGATCCAGCCCTGCTCCGCCACCAGCCCGCCGACCTCGCCGAACGCCTGCGCACCAGCCGCGGCTTCGAGCTCGACGTGTCTGCCCTGGAGTCACTGGAGGCCGATCGCAAGCGCATCCAGGTGCGTACCCAGGAGCTGCAGAGCCTGCGCAACAGCCGCTCCAAGGCCATCGGCCAGGCCAAGGCCAGGGGCGAGGACGTTTCGGCCATCATGGCCGAGGTTGCCGCGTTCGCCGATGAGCTGAAGGCCTCGGAAGTGGCCCTGGACGAGCTGCGCGAGAAGATCGACACGATCTCCATGGGCATCCCGAACATTCCCGCCGATGACGTACCGGCCGGCGCCGACGAGAGCGAGAACGTCGAGCAGTCGCGCTGGGGTACGCCGCGCCAGTTCGATTTCAAGGTGCTCGACCACGTCGAACTGGGCGCCCGCAACAAGTGGCTGGACGGCGAGACCGCCGCCAAGCTGTCCGGTTCGCGCTTCACCGTGCTGCGTGGCCCGATCGCCCGCCTGCATCGCGCCCTGGCCCAGTTCATGCTCGACCTGCACAGCGGCGAGCACGAGTACCAGGAAACCAACGTGCCGGTGATCGTCAACGCCGACAGCCTGTACGGCACCGGCCAGCTGCCCAAGTTCGAAGAGGACATGTTCATCACCCAGCTGGGTGAGCAGAAGCGTTACCTCATCTCGACCTCGGAAATCTCGCTGACCAACATCGCCCGCGACGAGATCCTCGACGCCGAGCGCCTGCCGCTGCGCATGACCGCCCATTCGCTGTGCTTCCGTTCCGAAGCCGGCAGCGGTGGCCGCGACGTGCGCGGCATGATCCGCCAGCATCAGTTCGAGAAGGTCGAGCTGGTTTCGATCTGCCGCCCGGAAGACAGCGACGCCGAGCACCAGCGCATGACCCGCTGCGCCGAAGTGGTGCTGGAGAAGCTGGGCCTGCCGTACCGCAAGGTGCTGCTGTGCACCGGCGACATGGGCTTCTCGGCCATCAAGACCTACGACCTGGAAGTCTGGCTGCCGTCGCAGGAGACCTACCGCGAGATTTCCTCGTGCTCGAACTGTGGTGACTTCCAGGCCCGTCGCATGCAGGCCCGCTGGCGCAACCCGGCCACCGGCAAGCCGGAGCTGGCGCACACCCTGAACGGCTCGGGCGTGGCCGTCGGCCGCGCGATGATCGCGGTGATGGAGAACTACCAGAACGCCGACGGCAGCATCACCGTGCCCGAAGCCCTGCGCCCGTACATGGGCGGCATCGAAACCATCGGCTGATCAGCCGGTAGCGCCGGGCCATGCCCGGCGGCCTTTTGATGGGTGCCGGCCATGTCGGCACCGCATCCACGCATGGCGTGGATCTACTGAGGCGGTGCGGCATCCACGCATGGCGTGGATCTACTGACGCGACGCTGCATCCACGCATGGCGTGGATCTACTGAAGCGATGCTGCATCCACGCATGGCGTGGATCTACTGAGGCGGTGTGGCATCCACGCGCTGGAGGCTTGGGCTTTGCAGTAGATCCACGCCATGCGTGGATGACGCAATCCATCAACCTGCTATGCGCAGCTTCTCCAGCGGTACCCAACCGGCCTCGCCAGCCGCCGGCACACACCACGCCCACCCATTGAGCGTGCGCACGCCGCGCAGGTGCTGCCCCGGGTCCACATCAAGCTCCCGTGCGCAGTAATCCTCCGTGGCAAACGCGCCACCCTGCGCATCGCGACCGATCACCGGCGCCGGCACGAACCCCGGCTGCTGTCCCTCGGCCTCGCACAGAAACCAGTCCTCCCAACCCTCGGGCCCCTCATAACGATCGCCCACCACCAGCGCCTGCCCACGGTGCAGGGTGATCGGGTGCGGAAATTCGCTGCGGTGCGCAGCCATCACGATGTAGTCCATTGCCCCATGGTGGCAAAAAAAAGCGGCCCCGCAAAAGCAGGGCCGCCAGGGTGGGCCGGGATGGGGGAGGGGATCCCGGCCCGCGTTCAGCGCCCAGACGAGGGAGAGAGGCGCCGAACGCTGGAACGTGTTACGCCGCTGCCACTTCCGCCGTCTCATGCGACGGCAGCGCTGCCAGTGCACCGGCAATGGCGTCTTCGCGATGCTGCGGCGAATAGGCGATGCCCTCGGCACGCACGAACTCGATGTCGTTGATGCCCCAGAAGGCAAACGTCTGGCGCAGGAAGGGCTCCTGGAAATCCGCCGGCGAATCGGTATAGATGCCGCCACGGCTGCTGACCACGATCACCCGCTTGCCACCGGCCAGGCCCACCGGGCCGTTCTCGGTGTACTTGAAGGTGCGCCCGGCCACCGCCACGCGGTCGATCCAGGCCTTCAGGGTGGAGGGCACGCTGAAGTTGTACATCGGCGCACCGATCACCACGATGTCTGCGGCCAGGAACTGCTCGAGCACCTGTTCAGCATCAGCGGCCTCGACCGGGTCGGTCTTGGCCAGCGAACCGCTGCGCAGATGCGGTACCGGATTGGCGTCAAGATCGCGATAATCAACCTGCAGGCCGTTGATCTGCTGCTTGAACTGGGCCACCACGGCGGCGGTCAGGTGGCGGGAGACGGAGTTGTCGCCAAGCACGCTGGCGTCGATGTGCAGAAGCTTCATGGCAGTACCTATGTTCGGGAGAGGTGGCGGGCTTGCCGCCGACGGAGAGAACGATAGGTTGTTGCATCGACGGGATAAAGGTGGTTGAATGCCACGTATTGTTCTACCAATGGAACTCGGGTATGCATGACCTGAATGATCTGTACTACTTCGCGATGGTGGTCGACCACGGCGGTTTCGCCGCCGCCGAGCGCGCACTGGGCATCCCCAAGTCGCGCCTGAGCCGCCGTATCAGCCAGCTGGAAACCGACCTGGGCGTGCGCCTGCTGCAGCGCTCCACGCGCCGCTTCGCCGTCACCGACGTCGGTACCAGCGTGCACCGCCACGCCCAGACCATGCTGGCCGAGGCGCAGGCCGCGCGCGAGGTGGTGGACCGCCTCAGCGCCGAGCCGCGCGGCCTGGTACGCGCCAGCGTGCCGGTGTCGCTGGCGCAGATGCAGCTGCCCAAGCTGCTGCCCAAGTTCCTCGAGCAGTACCCGAAGGTGCGGCTGCAGCTGAACATCAGCAACCGCCGCGTGGACATCATCAACGAAGGCTACGACGTGGCCCTGCGCGTGCGCTCGCGGCTGGATGACGACGGCAGCCTGGTGATGCGCAGCTTCGGCCAGGTGCAGGAACTGCTGGTGGCCAGCCCGAAGTACCTGGACCGCGCCGGTCGCCCGAAGGACCCGGAAGAGCTGGCGAACCATGTCACCTTGAGCATCAGCGAGGACGAAGCGCGCCAGCGCTGGGAACTGCATGGGCCGGAAGGCGCGGTGCGCCGGGTGGACCTGCAGCCGCGCGTGGCCGGTTTTGACTTCCCGCTGCTGCAGAGCATGGTGAAGGACGGTTTCGGCATCACCATGCTGCCGGAAACCGTCTGCGCCGATGCCGTGCGCAACGGCGAGCTGGAAGTGGTGCTGCCGGACTGGTCGCTGCCGCAGGGCGTGTGCCATGCCGTGTTCGCCTCGCGTCGCGGCCTGCTGCCGGCGGTGCGGGTATTCATCGACTTCCTGGCCGAACACCTGCCGCCGCAGCTGGAGGCCTCGCGCCTGGATTGCGGTGGCGCCTGCGAGAAGGCCAAGGAGCGGATCAAGGCCAGTGCGCTGGGTGCGTTGGCGGTGGACGCGGGCTGAGGCCTGCCTCCGACGGAACAACGGTCTTGGGCAAATCGCCCGGCCGTGCGAGAATGCGTGCCCGGCCAGCAGGCTGGGCCGATACGGAGAGATGGCCGAGCGGTTTAAGGCACCGGTCTTGAAAACCGGCGAAGGGTTAAACCTTCCGTGGGTTCGAATCCCACTCTCTCCGCCAAGAATGCAAAAACGCCCCGAAAGGGGCGTTTGCATTTGTGCAGCAACGACACAATGTCGTCAGAACGCAGGCTCGATCACCGGAGAAGAATCAACCGTCGGATAGGAAAGCCGATACTTCCGCGTGGTGTCCACATCCACGAGGATCTCGATGGAGCGTCGCCTGGCGATCGCAGCCTTGGTCACGCCCAGCGCGCACAGGCCGGGGGCCTCAAGCACCGTTGCGGTCATCAGATGCCGACCTGGCTTCAAGGCAAACGTCACCGTTTCAGCAGTGTTGAGATGGGCGGCCATCTTTTCGTCAACCATGACGCCCACGGCGCACATTCCGTTGATCGCACCTATATCGCGTGTCACTACGACATTGCCGGTTGAAGGCCCCTGATCGGCCAGGGGGAATGCCCGCTCAGCGGGCACTGGCCTTACGTCAGCGACCTCGGGCTGCCGAGTAGGCAAGGCGCAGCTCGTGGCCAGTAGTGGAACGGCGCACATCGCGGTACGCATCATGATCTTGGCGGTTCTGCGATACATGCTTCCCTCCCTGTAGAAAAGACCTGTCCCAGCGCGAAAGCTCGCTCTGTTGGCGCGACTTTACAGGAAGCTGAGGTACCGTCGTCCATGGCTCTACAGGAACGTCGGTTTTCGCCAGCAGGTCGCCTTAAGTAACTCTGAGTTTGACTATCAGATGGGTGTTTCGCTGATGAATTCTGCCGGGAGGGGTATCGATCCACACCGCCTTCGAATGACTGCATTCAGCCCATGCGCATCGCCGCTTGCGTCTGCTCCTGGGCGTGGTCGTGCTGCGCGACCTGCTGAGCCTGCGAAACTTGCTCGACCTTGGCAAGCGAATGCTCTACGGGCGTGTTGACCGCCTCGCTGACCGCCACCGATGCGCGCAGGTGTGCCGGGTTGTTGAGTTCGCCCTGCACGACGAACATGCGCGGGCCAGACTCGTTGCTGGGCGGGTTGCCCAGTACCACATGATCCACGCGCTCCAGCCGGTTGCTCTTGGCCGTTGCCAGCAAGCTGGCTGTTACCCGCTCACTGGTTTCATCGAAGCTGCGCCCGTGCTTGGCATCCACGGCGGATACGCCGTCGCGAATCTGCAGGTAGAGCGAATGGTCGGGGTGGCCTTCCTTCCTGGGATCCAAACCTGCCTTGTCCAAGGTGGATTCGATGCTTTGCTGCAACGGGCTCTTGGGAGAGAAGCCCGGATTGCTGAGAGAGGGAGAGCCCTTCTCAGTTGAGTCCTGTGCCATTCGCTCACCGGGTTTGAGCGCAATGCGGGGCTGCTGCTCCGCTTCGGCCTCGCGGCGAGCGTATGCGCCTGCATCCTCGGTGCCACGCAGGTAATTGATCCCGTCGCGCAGGAGGCCAGGTCCACCGCCTGCAAGCACCGTGACTCCCGCGCGCAGTTGATGGATGTCACTGCGATAGTCGGCAATCCGGCGCAGGTCTTCAGGATCTGTAACCCGGGCATTGGGGTCATCCAACACGGACTGCACTGGCCCCTTGTCGGTCATGCGGTCAAGGAAATGAACCATTCGATGGGAGTCACCCAGCTGGACCGCCACGGCAGCGGAGATGGCGTGGCCGCTCCTCAATCCGGGTGCTATGAGGGACGCGACGCGTTGGCCCTGCTCGGCATTGCGAAGAACCTCGAGTTCCTTCGGGAGCGCGTACATCTCAACCTTGCCGTAGTGCGGGCCGCCAGCGCTGACCAGGTCGCCTGCCATCACATGGTTGGTGAAGGGCGCCGCATTGGCGGGTTGGCCTTCGGGCATGCGGTACGCCAACCCGGCAGCACCGTAAGGATTGAAGGCATCGCCAGGGAGGTTGTAATGGTGTGCAGTGATCTGTGCGAGCGCGCCACCCAGTGAATGGCCGGTGACGTACACGGCCCCAATCCCCCTTTCATCGGTCAGCTTGATAGCTTGCCGGGTCAGTGCCAGGGCGTCGTCGAGTTGTGCGTTGATTCTCGCGGTAACCATCGCAGCGTCGATGCCGCCATCAAGCAGTGCCTGACGATCGAACTCGGTGCCGCGATGGGCAATGATGACTTCGTCGGTTTCAACTTTGCGATAGACAATACCTTGGTAGCCGGTGCTGGAATCCCGTCTAGCCAATATCTCGTACTCGATTCCTGCAATGGTGACGGACGTAGCATCCGGAGATAGCTCATTGTAGGCATGGTCCGAGAGCGTGGCGCTGGTAATAGGGTTCATGGAGCGTCTCCTTGAATCCGTGTGGAGATCTCAATTGGGAAGTACTTCGGGTGATCAGCGAGTGGGCGCTTATCGAACATAGTCTTAGACAATGTCCACGCCCGTTCAGGTGTCTGCCCTGGGATCAGGGGTTTTAGTGCCTTCTCTACGTAAGTAGTAGAGCCTCCTTCCTCTTCAATTCTCCGGAAAGAGACGCCGACTGTTGCGTAGATTGAGCGCCCATCAATGATCATTGGGAATGCAGCTTGCAGGGTGTTTGGCGTCCATTTGCATGGGC
Organism: Stenotrophomonas sp. FW305-C-20-S1; assembly: GCF_058783335.1. Lineage (NCBI taxonomy): Bacteria > Pseudomonadati > Pseudomonadota > Gammaproteobacteria > Lysobacterales > Lysobacteraceae > Stenotrophomonas > Stenotrophomonas sp. FW305-C-20-S1. Next base: position 75,748 of record NZ_JBYTEK010000003.1, read on the forward strand.
CACGCCCGTAATAGTCAGCGACCGCCATCCCATCTTTGAACGCTGTGGTGGTGAAATCGGTTGGGCTGACGCGCTGTACCTGCAATTGAACAGAGTGCCACTTAGGTTCGTAATGCACGCCCTCGTAGTTGTTGATCGGGGGGAGGCAAAGCGGGTCTATCTCGTACAAGACGGTTACTTTTGGGGTTGGGACGTCCACAGGCGCGTCATGGACCCGGATCACAATCGGCAGCGCATCCTTGGGTGCGGGATTCTCGCGGTAGACCGGGTACGAGCGTTCCTTGTTGCAGCCCGGAACGGCCAGGGTGATCAACGCGATCAATGCCACGTGTGGAAGAGCTGGAAGAAATTTCAGCATGAGCGGTCCATGTCGCTGATTGAAGTACTACGGGGGTAGGCTTGTACAGGGCGACTACGGAGCGTGGTTCTCAAAGCGTGAAACCGCAGACAGGGCTTGCCTGATCGCTTGTGGGCCCGACACGGGGTTCCGTTGTGGGACACGGCGCCTTGCGCCAGACCTGGGGGCAGACGCGACAGCCCTAGTCTCGCTGACTGTTCATTTCCATGGCCTTCATCCATCCGACCCGATGATTCGGGGCTTTGCGAGACGATGTTCACCGGCGCTCCATTGCTCTGCGTCATCTGACTATACGGCCCGCATCGGTTGGGCTCCAAGGTCTCGACCCTTCATGCCAAGGTATGAGCGCTGGATCACACATTCAGAATGCCTTACCCCATGGCTATTTTCCGATGGCGGCGCAGATGATTGAGGCGCGAGAGCCTGCGGAGCCATTCGGATGTCTACGGCAATGCGTACCCGCAGAAGTTGGCCCATTCCGTCGTCATGCGGCGCCTCTTCACCAGCACTGAGCCTCGCTTGAAGGCGGCCTGGCCTTGTCGTAGATCTGGCGCGCTTGACGGTCTCGGACAGGACGTCCGGGGGGCAAGGTAGAGCCCACCTGTCGCAGCGACCTACGAGCGGTCGCTGACGATTCAAGAGCGTTGGTTCAGGCGCGTTGAACCTTCCGCCCCTTGACGAGCCGCGCCGTGGCCAGGCCCAGCGCGACCAGTCCTGAGGCAATGGCCAGCCATAGCATCAGCAGTGAATTATCAGTATCTCCGGCGGCCACCGCCACGGACGGATCGTGGAGGTAATAGCGGATATCAATCTCCTCGGCCTCGTCGGAAGCGCGCATCTGATTGCCGAGCCTGTTGGATACCGCAATCTTCTCCACCCGCTCCTGGCCGTCTTCAGTTTCGAACTCGACATTCAGGACGAAATTGTTCTCTCGCCCCTTTCGCTCGTCCCAGGTGACTTCGGTGACCAAGCCCACGGCATCCCGCCCGTCGAGCCCGTCGGTAAGGGCATGGCGATGATGGTCTTTGTAGGCCACCACAGAGAGTGCGATAGCCACACCAGCGGCGACGAGAATGTTGCGCCAGGAAGTGAAATTCACGGTCAGCTCCAAATCGATTGAAGCAGGCGACCTTACTGACATGAGAGGTAGCGGACTTGATGGCCGTGGAGTAAGCGCGTCACTTGGTGGCCTTTGAGCCCTTGCGGTGGAAGCGTTTTCTGTAAGTATCCACGACACCTTGGCGGGTCGACACACCAAGCGCAGACGGGGCAGATTGCGACGTTCTGCGCATTGAGGATAGGTGTGCCCGTATCTCGCAGCGTTTCGCGCGGTACGTGTCGCTTTTGACAACACGCTGCGTATGGCCCGTCCAGATCCTCAGCGGTTTCTGGTATGCAAAGTGCGCCATTCAATGCGCAAGTCGGCATCTCATGACGCAACATCCGCAAGTACGCACTGATACAAGCTTTCCTTGCTTTTCATCGCCGTCGCAACGAGTCAACCATGGCCTCGCCAAGGCACCTGCCTAGGCCGGGATTGGCGTCCCGAACTTACGTATCACTACGGATCGTGTTGCAGCCGCAACTGTAATCACGACAATGCACCGTCTGCCAGTCCATGGCGGGCGGTGCGTGGGGATCTCTCGATCCGCCGGCTTTAGTGGTACGTATCCGGCACGCCAACCCGCACCGTCCGCCACCTTGCATCTGCAGGTGGCCACACCGTGAGGTTGCCGCCATGTCTGACCTGCTTCCCGACTATCCCCGTCTGCACGCGCTGCTCGGCGATTCCGTGCGCGATCTTCCCAATGCTCTCGCCGAAAAGATGGAAGACGCACTCAGCGATGTCGCCGAGTCCGCGCCTCCCTCTGCGTTCTTCACGTTCCTGCAAGGCCACGGCAAAGGCCATCGTGCGGACGGCACACCGTGGTCCGAAAACCGCCTCACGCCCGGTCGTGCTTTCGACTTGGCCTTGGCCACTCGAAGCGCATCGGGCATCACCGCGCTCACTGCCATGTTGCACGCCGCACACGTAGCGCGGGAGAACGACGATCCGGGCTCCTATCCGTCAGCAGCGCTGGTCGATGGTCTGTTTGATGCCTGCGAGGCGCTGTCACTACAGGTAGAGCGCTGTCTTGACCCTTGACTTGCCGGCGCATTGCCACGGACAGGATGAGGGCGGTGAACCCGTGCTCCCCGCCCTCTGATCCGCTGGACTCTCAGGTAAACTCCGGGAAAACGATCTGGGGAAATGGATGAGGAACGTCGTAGCGCTGACATTTGCAGCCGCTCTTTTCTCGCTGGCCGGATGCTCTACGGTGCCAGTGACGGAGGCCCAGGCCAAACCGATCCCTTCCGAGCGGGTCTACCTGCCGCAGTACTTGCAGAAGTCTGCTGAGCGCTCGGCGACGATCTATATCAGCCGTGACAAAGGTTACTTTGGCTCCGGTTGCTCGCATGACATCTCTCTCAACAACGAGAAGGTGATGGCAATCAGGCAGGGCGAGGCAGCCACGCTCCATGTTGTTCCGGGAGCCTACTTCCTCAAACTGGAAACGGGCGGTGGTCTCTGCCCGAACATTTCCACCTCGCAGAATCTGACGCTGGGCGCGGGCGAGCGTCAGGTGTACCGCGTGCTGCTTCCCTCCGACGGTAATCTTCGCCTGACCCGAGACCAGTAAGTTGCGGGGCATTTTCCCGGCAAAGCCGACGCGCTGCCTCTTGTAGCCCTTGCACGGATCGCAGAGGAACATTCCCCGATGGAATTCCAGCACCGGATAACCTGGTCAACTGGATGTTTCGAAGCCACTGCCCTCAGGGAGGGATGGCGTTTCGATGCCAGTCAAGGACTTTGGCGGATCGACATCAACCGGGTAGAAGCGCACCTGCAGAAGGATCTGGCCGCCCAGGAGTTCGGTACCGCCGTTACCCGTTTCATTTTCGGATTTGAGATGCATCGCATGGGCGGTGTGCTGGACGATGAAGCCGTTCTGCAATCCATGGCGGCGACACGCGATCTGACGCGCTATTACCGATCCAAACACGCGTTCCTGGCGGTTGGTCAGCTTGAATGGACGCAGGTCTGCCATCTCGATGCAGTCGCTCAATGGGTTGCCTATAGCTCCACTCTACTGTACGCGGTCGACAACTGGAGTCGCCAGTCACGCAAGCCGAAGGACTTTGACGTCTCCTCATTCCGTACAGCGATTCAGCAGAGCCTGCAGGCGCTGACAGAGGATCAATACGCTGTCGATCCGGAATCAATGGACCTTTCACCGCCCGAGTGGGATGAAGCTGGTCGATTCATTCATCGGAACCTGGATCCCGGGTCGCTCGATCGTTGAGCAGTCTGTGAACCGGAGGACCGAGGTCACGCCGACTTCGGAAGTGTTCGAAATGCCTGAAGGGATATTCCCGGGGCCTGTTCCACCGATCTCAATCTTTCTATAGTGGAGCCAAACTCTGCAATGGAATGGCCCGATGCACCCGATGTCCTCCGGCCGGTGCCTGGCACTCGCAATCGCCGTCGCTGTGAGCGCCAGTGCCTGCGCACGACCGCCATCCACCGAACACGAAAGGAATCCCGCCATGCCTGGCGCAACGCAGACCGGTCGTACCCTCAACGGCCACACCTACACCGACGCGCCCGTGGATGTGAAGCTGGGGCCGAATACCTTCCGCATCCCTGCCAATTATCTGGACAGCCAGATTGCGCCTTGGCCCGGTGAAGGCGTTTCGCTGGTCATTGAATGGCCGGACATGACGCCGACGTTGCCGGGGGCGCGGGCTAATCCAAGGACCAATGACTTCCGCAAGGAAATTTCCGTTCGGATCAATTACGTTGATCGCGTTCCCATCGAGGGCTTGATGGAGCGCTACGCGTCCAACGAGGCTCTTACCGAGGCGGATTCGGTGGAACGCGGAGATCCCAGGGATAGGCTCGATCTCCGAATCCCGCTGTCTGAGACGATGGGGTTGACGCCGTACGCCATCGACGAGGCGGCAATGAAGGAGTTCGCAAAGCGCTACGAGGCGCGATATGGGAAGGCTCCCGTCCGGAATCCAGCTTACGAAAGGGACTGGTACGTCGCACGCCAGGCCGATGGCCGTATCAGCACGTTCATCAAGTGTGATGCCGAGGACTTTCGTCAGGACGGCGTGCGGCTGGAGGGTGATCAGGTGATCAGCGTGCAAGGTGAGGTTGCCGCCGGCTGTGTTCACTACTTCGTGGATGGTGACAACAAGCTCTCCGTCACCCTGGACTACAAGAGAGCCTTCCTGAAGGACTGGAAGCGTATGGAAGACGCTATCAGAGATGTCATCACGCGCACCCGATCCAATTGATCCAAGGAAGGATTCAGGCATGAGTGGATTGACCGAACATGACCTCAGGATCCTTGGCAGCTATGCCAGGGATGGCAACCGCGAGCTCTATTGGAACTACCTGTCGCAGTTGCCGGGCGCCGACGGATACGGAACGCTGGCATTGGGTGTCGTCAGGAATGACAGCCTGCCAGGAAGGGTTGCGAACAGCTATGCGCAGAGCTTCGCCAGGACCCAGCAAGATGAAGGTTCCCGGTTCCCCAACGCCGAATTGACCGAGCGCCAGTGGGAATCGTTTGGGCAGACACTGCTTGATAGAGATCTGGAGCTACGGCAGAAGTGGATGGCCGAACGCCGCCCGGACCTGGCGCTGAACCTGCCTGGGGCTGACGTGATGCTGGCCCATGATCGCGCCTTCGATCAGCATCATCTGGATCCCAATTGCTGGACACCCCGCGTGCTGCTTCAGGCCGCAATGGAAAAGAGTGGCCCGCAGAAGCTCGAGCAGATCTGGAGCAACATGCTCGACAACGACGGGGCTGGCATCCCGCGCGTAAAGAACACCAGCGTGGATGCCATTACCCAGTTGGGCTGGAAGGCGGGAGGGGAGTATCTGACGAAGCTCGGTGGGCATGAGTTCCAAGCCGTTGGCGAGCTTTCCGCAGTCAGTCCCAATGCTATCGGCAGGCATGACGATTTTTCGCTGTACTTCGAACAGGACAACAAGTGGGTTCACTTTCGCTCACTGGATGGCCTGCTGATCAAACGCGATGTCACCGATCCGACCCGCATCGCCGAGCTCAACGACGCGCGCGAAGTCCGCCTTGAGCGCCAGCAGAAGGCCACCCACTTCCACCCGGAAGATCCCTACCGCTCCATCACCCGCAGCCCGCTCACTGCATCGGTCGATGGCATGCCAGGCCCCCAGCGTTCGCCAACGCGTTTGGCGGACATTGGCCCGGGCCACGCCGAGTACAGTCTGCTGCAGCAGGTCAGCGGGCATGTCGCCGGCATCGATGCCAGAGCAGGACGCACGCCGGATGAAAGCAGTGAACGTCTGACCGCCAGCGTGATGGTCCTGGCCCGGCAGAACAACCTGGACCGTGCCGACCATGTGCTGCTCAGCGCGCAGACGGCGGACAGCCCAGCTGGCCGCAACGTGTTCGTGGTGCAGGGCGAGATGAACGACCCGGCACACCTGAGGGCTTCCATGCCCACCGATGTGGCCGTGCAGACGCCGGTAGAGCAGTCGTTGCAGCGTCTGGAGCTGGCCAGTGCAGAACGGCAACAGGCCCAGTCCCAGCGTCAGCAGCAGGAACTGGACAACCAGGTGCGCGAGCAGCCGGCAATGCGCCTGGCATAGTGCACAGCAAGGGGCAGTGGGGTATTCCCATTGTCCCCGCACCCGTCACTTGCCCGGTGCGTCGGCAGTCTGCGCCGCCACCATCGCCTGCTGCATTTCCTTCAGCGACAGGTAGCCATCGCCGTCGGTATCCAGCCCCGTGAAGTACTTCGCAATTTCCGGCACCACGGTCGCTTCTTCCTTGCTGATCTTTCCGTCCTTGTCCTTGTCCATCGCAGCGAACGCGGCATCGATCGAGTCAGCCTGCTTGCTGAAGCGTGCCTGCTGATACGTAGCAAACTCGCCCTTGTCGACGCGACCGTCCTTGTTGCTGTCCATCGCGGTGAAGGTGGAATCGATATAGGCCTGTTTCGGGTCGGCTGGCGCCGCCTGTGCAAGCAGCGGGGCGGCGCATAGCGCGATCAGCAGGGCGGTCTTGTTCATATGCATTGCATGTAGTCCTTGAGCGAGGGAGTCAGCGGCAGGGGTAGGTGTAGCCATCGCGGTCGCGATAGCTGTCGGTACGGCGGTCGTAGTTGCCGTAGCGGTTCATGCAGTAATCGGCGCGCTCACGTGTTTCCCGCTCGCGCTTCGCCGCTGCCGCAATCACGCCCGCCACCACGGCCGCACCCACGACGCCTACCACTACGCCTGTGGCCTTGGCGTCGTGTCGGCGCTCACGTTCCCGGTCACGCTCCCGCTCGCGCTCGCGGCGCTGCCAGTCATCGCGCTCGCGGTCACGATAGTCCTGGTTCCACTGCGGGTTGTGGCGGTCGCCACGCTGCGCATGGGCATCGCCCGAGTAGGGCAGCAGCACCAGCAGTTGTGCGGCCGCCACAAGCAGCAGCACAGTCCTTCCTGTTTTCAGAAACATCGTCCAGCTCTTGTGCGGACATCGTCGGTAGCTGCAGTACACACCGCAGACATTGCGCGAACCTGCCGTCACGACAGGTAATTGCAGCGCCTACCGGACCAGAGCTTCCACCGGATCCAGCTGCGCCGCGCGACGTGCCGGCAGGAAGCCGAAGCCGATGCCGATCAGGCTGGAACACGCGAACGCCGCAATGATTGAACTTGCTGAAAACACCAGGCTGAAGCCCACGTCGGCCAGTGCCAGCACCGTGCCCAGCAGCAACGCCACGCCAATGCCCAGCACACCACCAAGCAGGCACACCAGCACCGACTCGATCAGGAACTGCTGCAGGATGTCGCTGCGCCGCGCCCCCACGGCCATGCGTACGCCGATCTCACGGGTGCGCTCGGTCACTGATACCAGCATGATGTTCATCACTCCTATACCGCCGACCACCAGCGCGATGGCGGCAATGGAGCTGATCATCATGGTGAGGATGCCGGTGGTCTGTTCAATCGAGTGGCGGATCTGCGCGTTGTTGCTCATGTAGAAGTCGGTACTGCCGTGGCGGCGGGTCAGCAACCGCGCAATGGCCTGCTCGGCCGCGTCCATGCTGGTCGCATCGGATACGCGCACGGTGATGCTGGATACATGGCTCTGGCCCAACACCCGCGCCATGGCGGTGGTGTAGGGCATCCACACCCGTAGCAGCGAGGCGTCGCCGGCGGCGCCGGCATCTTTCTTCACCACACCCACCACGCGCACCGGCACGGTGCCCAGCAGCAGGGTCTGCCCGATGGGATTCTCGGCTGCGGCGAAGAAGCGCGCGCGGGTGTTGGCGTCGATGATCGCCACCTGCTGATAGCCAGCCACACCCTGCGCGCCGAAGAAGGTGCCTTCGCCCAGCTTCAATCCATGCACGCGGAAGTACTGTTCGCTGACGCCCTGCACCTGCACGCTGGCGGAGCGGTTGCCGCGCATCGCGGTACCCGTGGTGGCTACGCCAGGGGTGGCACTGTCCACGAACGGTTGCCCGGCCAGGGCCACGCTGTCACCTGGGGTAAGGGTCTCCACCCGCGCCGCGTGCAGGTCGCCAAAGCCGGAGCCTGGATAGATCTCGATGGTGCTGGTACCCAGCGAAGAGATGTTGGACAGGATGGCCTGACGCGCGCCCGTACCCAGCGCGACCACCGACACCACCGAGGCGATGCCGATGATGATGCCGAGCATGGTCAGGAAGGTACGCATGCGGTGTGCGTTCATGGCGCGCAGGGCCATGCGGAAGGCCTCGGAGAAGCGATCACGCACGGCCTGCCAGCCGATGCCATCGTTGCGTTGCGGCATCGCGGTCGGCGCCATGCCCGCTGCCGAGCCAGCACCCGTGGCACGATCATCGACAATCCGACCATCGCGGATCTCGATGATGCGCTGGGCGTGTTCGGCCACCGCCATGTCATGGGTCACCAGCACCACGGTGTGGCCTTCGGCATGCAGCTCGCCGAGGATCTTCATCACTTCCTTGCCCGACTGTGTATCCAGGGCGCCGGTCGGTTCGTCGGCGAAAATCACCGCACCGCCATTCATCAGTGCGCGGGCAATCGACACGCGTTGCTGCTGGCCCCCAGACAGCTCGCCGGGCAGATGCTGCATGCGTTCACCCAGGCCCAGCCGCGCCAGCAGTTGGGCGGCCCGCGCGTGGCGCGCGGTGGAGGGCATGCCGGCATAGATCGCCGGCACTTCCACGTTGCCCAGCGCGGTCAGGTCTGCCAGCAGGTGGTAACGCTGGAAGATGAAGCCGAAGTGTTCGCGGCGCAGTTCGGCCAGTTCGTCGGGCGACATCTGCGCGGTCTGGCGTCCTGCAATCTGGTATTCGCCGGCAGAGGGGCGATTGAGGCAGCCGAGGATGTTCATCAGCGTCGACTTGCCCGAGCCGGACTGGCCGACAATGGCCACCAGTTCACCGGCATGGATGTCCAGGTCCACACCGTCCAGTACCACCAGCGCCTGCTCGCCGGCGGCGAATTCACGGCGCAGCCCACGTACGCTCAGCAGAGGCTCGCTCATGGGGGCGCTCATCGGGGCTGCGCGGGTGCGGCGGCGTCTTCGTCGCCGGCTTGAGCCAGAACCACCTGCTCGCCTTGCTTCAAGCCGCTGCGTACTTCCACCTGGATCTGGTCATCCAGCCCGATGGCGATGCGCCGCGCCACGGCGCGCCCGTCTGCACCGCGAACCTGCACGCTGTAGCTGCCATCGCCGGCCCGCGCACCCAGCGCGGCGGAGGGGATGGTCAGCACGTTGTTGGCACGGCCGAGCACGATGCGTACCTGGGCGGTCATGTAGCTGCGCAGGCGCCCATCACTGTTGTCCACGTCGAACTGGCCGTTGTAGTACATGGCGGTACGGCTGCCGGCGGACAACGCCGGTGACGTGAGGCTGGATGCATCTTCGTTGGTGATCGATTCGGGCGCTGGCGCAATGTCGCGCAGCGTGCTGCTGTAGCGGCGGCCCGCATCGCCAAGGATGGTGAAGAAGGCTTCCTGGCCGACCGTGGTGTGCACAACGTCGGCCTCGGAGATTTCGGCATAGACGGTCATCACGTCCTGGTTGCCCAGCATGACGATGGTGGGTGCGCTCTGTACCGCGTTCACCGTCTGCCCCTGACGGGCGACCACCGCCAGCACCGTGCCATCGGTAGGCGCGGTGATGCGGGTGTATTCCAGATTGGTCTGCGCGATGTCCACCTCGGTCTGCCGCTGCACGATCTCTCCATCCAGCGCTTTGATCTGTTCGCGTGTCGCCTCCACCTTGGCGATGGCTGCGTCGAAGTCGGCGCGGGCAACCAGCTGCGATGCGACCAGCCGTTGCTGCCGCCGCAGGGTCAGTTCGAGCTGGCGCAGATCGGTGGCCAGTGCATCGCGGTTGGCGCGTGCGGTGCGCTGCGCTGCCTGCGCACTCAGCAGTGCATTGCGCTGGGTACGGGAGTCGATGTCGGCAATCGGGTCACCTGCCTTCACCTTGTCGCCCAGCTTCACGTACAGGGTTTCGATGCGTCCGGAAACCTGCGCGCCCACGCTCACCAGCCGCGATGGCTTGATGGTGCCGGTGGCTTCCACCACCTGCTCGATGTTCCCACGCACCACGGACGCGAGCTGCAGCGGTGGCGGCGGTGCCGGTCGGAGCCAGAACCAGACGGCAATGGCAGTGCACAGTACGGTACCGGCGGTCATCAGCAGTCGGCGGTGTTTACGCGGTGCCGTGCTCATTCGCACAGCATCCAGAAGGGGCAGGTCATCGGTGGTCCTCGCGGCAGGAGAGATGCACGCGCCGGGTACCGGGCGTGGATGGCCGTCGAGTCTCAAGGTGATGGATTGCGTGAACCTTGCGGCGCTGTCGTGGTTGTCAGGTCACTTCCATGGCGATGACCAGCGCCACGGCGACGAACTGCAAGGCACTGCCCAGCACCAGCAATGCGCTGCGCAGACGGTCGGATGTCATGCGCAGGCTGCAGAGCTGGCACAGCGTGCCGATCACCAGCCCTGCGGCAGCGAGTGTGCTGGTCGGCTGCGCGTGCACGCGATGTATCACCAGCGGGACCCACGCGCTGGCCAGCATCATCCACGCTGCATGCCTGTCGACGGTGCGCATAGGCGCGGGGAGGGTTCGCTCTGTGGTGGATCGCCATGCGGACAGCGCGTGCAGCGCGGCATGTGCGACGACGAAGAGCAGCACCGCGATGGTCAGGGCTGCGTGTGCATGGCGGTGCGTTGAAGCCACCAGTGCACTGCCGGGCAGCAACAGGAACAGCGCGGCAAAAAGGCGCATCAGCACGTTCGGACGCTTCGCCGCAGGGATCGCGCGCAGCCACTGTGGCCAATGCGGCAGTCCGCGCGCGCGATCGGCATGCGAGCGTCTATTCCACGCAGCCGCGGTCAAACCCGATGTAGCTGGTGTCGCGCGGGATCGGGTAGAAGAGGAGGGTGGAGGAACTCCTTTGGTCACGTGCAGGCTTCCTGTCAGGATGGAACGCGATGGCACCGCAGATGCCATCGATTCGATGCTGCGCAGCGAACATTGCCGCAACCTTGCGTGTCATCGCTGTCTGCAGCGCACGGACAGGCGGCAGTCACCGATGTGCGGACGTCCTCAGTGCTCTAGCGATGGCGCAGAGGCAACGCCCGGGTGCTGTGGGAATTCGACGCGGATCAGCGCGCCGCCACCGGGGGCATCCAGAATCGTGACATGGCCACCGTGACGGTCGATCACCTGCCGCACCAGGTTCAGTCCCAGGCCCGCGCCGGTCTGGCGTGGGCGCAGTCGCTGGAACGGCTCGAACACACGCTCGCGCTGGTCCACCGGAATGCCGGGTCCATCGTCTTCCACTTCCAGGCAGCTGCCCTGCACCCGCACGATGATCTGGCGGCCACCGTGCTCGGCGGCATTCAACACCAGGTTGGAGATCACCCGTTCGACCGCGCCAGCCTCACCCAGCACCGGGAAGTGTGGTTCCACCGCCACCGCCACCGTCTTGTCCGACTGGATCAGCAGGGGCGCAAGATCGGCGGCCACCCGTTTGGCCACCCGGGCCAGGTTGAGGGTTTCCTTTGGACCGTCCTCTTCCATGCGGTGAAGGTCCAGCAGCTGCTCGGCCAGGGTCGCCAGACGCGCGACTTCCACGGCAAGGCTGCGCGAAGTCGAATCATCCGCGGCATCGATCTTTACCCGCAGGATCGCGATCGGCGTGCGCAACTCATGCGCCGCTGCGGCGATGAAACGGCGTTGCCGCTCGTGTCCTTCATCCAACCGACCCAATGCATCGTTGACGGCGGTCACCAGCGGCGCGATCTCCACCGGCACCGCGGTCTCGGTCAGGCGGATGCCACGACGGCTGGCCGAGATGTTGCGGGCTTCCTGCGCGATGCGCTCGACACCGGCCAGTGCCCGCCGCACGATGATCGGCGTCAGGATGATGGTGACCAGCGCCAGCAGCAGGAAGATCGGCAGGGTGATGATGTGCGCGGCCAACGCCATCTGCATGGTCAGCGAATCGGTTTCGCCATGGGCCATGATGGTCAGCTTGCCGGCCGGTCCGCTGTGCTGGCGCACTACCACCGCCAGGCCATCGCTGCGATCACGCCCGCGCAGGTCGCCATAGGGGATGCCATCGAGGGCGCCGACCAGCGAGGCATAGGCCGGTGGCACATGACCGAAGGTGACGTAGTGCCCATGCTCGTCCTCGGCGATGAACCAGGCACCGGGGACGAGCTTCAGCAGTTCCGCCAGCTCCGGCGTGTGCTGCACGTACAGTTCGCCGTTGCGGTCGCGGTGCACCGCCTCGGCCGCCACCGGTGCGAAGGTCTGGATGGTGTAGTAGCCACCGCTGTCGGCACGCACCAGCACCATCAGCAGGGCGAAGAAGGCCACCAGCAGGGCCAGCAACTGGTAGATCAGCGTCTTGACGATCAGCGGTCGCTTCAACGACGGGCGACGCGCCATCACTTGCTTTCCCGCATCAGATAGCCAACCCCGCGAATGGCGTGGATCTCCACGCCCGCATCGGCGTCAGCGAGTTTTCGGCGCAGGCGCGAGACGTGCGAATCGAGGGTGTTGGAATGGATGCCGTCGTCGAAGCCATACACCGCCATCTCGATGGATTCGCGCAGCACGGTGCGGCCCAGGCGCCGTGCGAGGGCGGCCAGCACCCGGATCTCGCGCCGCGGCAGCTCCAGCCGCTGGCCGCCCACACTGGCCTCGCCCGAGGCGGGGTCGAACACCAATCGGCCGATGCTGATGGACTCCACCTGCAATCCGCTTGGGCGACGGCCCGCAGCACGGATCCGCGCGAACAGCTCCTCCAGCGCGAAGGGCTTGGCCAGGTAGTCATCGGCGCCTTCATCCAGCCCGGCAATCCGGTCCGGCAACTGGCCCAGCGCGCTCAGCACGATGATCGGCACCCCGGGGTTGCGCTCGCGCAGCGGGGAAATCAACGCCAGGCCATCGCCATCAGGCAGGGTGCGGTCCAACAGCACCAGATCGTGCAGGCCGCACAGGGCCGCCTCCCGCGCCAGTGCCAGGGTATTGGCCACGTCCACCACGTAGCGCTCGCGCTGCAGGGCAGACTTGAGGGTGGCGGCCAGTTCGGCTTCGTCTTCGATCAGCAGGATGTGCATCAGCAGGGCTTGGGCAGGGTGGGGCCGCAGAAGGGCGGTTCGGCACGCGCCGGCACCGTATTACAGGAACATTGCGTGAACATGGCGTGCCTGCACAGCCACCGGCAGGTCATGCAGGGATGCGATGACGCCGCGGGGACGGCGCAAGGTTCACGCAATCCAGGCGCTGCAGCCTTGGCGCCCATTCGCAGTTCCCATCCCTGGAGTCACCATGAAGTTGTTCGTTCCGCTGCTGTTGCTCGCCACGCTGACCGGCTGCACCACCGCCAAGATGACCGTCACCCCGGATGGCCGCCGCGGCGTTTCCATCGACTGCAGCGGCTCCAGTTCCTGGAGCGGTTGCTACGAGAAGGCCGGGCAGATGTGCCCGGGCGGCTACGTGGTCTTCAGCAAGGATGGCGATGAGGGCAATGCCATCGCGGTCGGCAACAAGAACGGCTTCACCTCCACCCAGATGGTCACCCGCTCGATGCTGGTGTCCTGCTCGGGCTGACGCCGGTCGGGGAAGTGGCCATGCCACTTCCCCGTCGCGTTGCTCTGCAGCGCTGGCCTAGAAGCTGTAACCGGCCTGCACATACACCCGGCGCGGCTCGCCCGGGAAATGGCCGTTGCGCTCGATGAATCCGCTGGCGGCATACACCTTGTCGAACAGGTTCTTGACGTTGGCCTGGAACTGCCACTGCTTCCACGTGGTTTTCCAGCTCATGTCGAACACGGTGTACGGCTTCACGCGCTGGCCATCCAGGCTGATGCGCTCATCCACGTAGTCGGCACCGAAGCCAACGGCCGAGTTGATCGCCGGCAGGTCGTAGCGCGTCCACAGGCCCAGCTTGTTGCGCGGTGCATTGGCGAAGCGATCGCCGGAGGCATTGGTGATGCCATTGGGGCCCGCGTCCTTCACCCGCGCGTCGTTGTAGGCGTAGGTCAGGTTCAGCACCCAGCGCTCGGTCACGTCGGCCAGAAGATCCAGTTCCATGCCGGTGCTGCGCACCAGGCCCAACGCCGCCAGCTGGTTCACTCCATCGATGACCTCGCCAGTGGCCTGCACGATGTTGCTGCGGTCGATACGGTAGGCCGCCAGGTTCAGGCTCAGGCGCTCGGCCAGCAGCGATTTCATGCCCACTTCCCACTGCCTGCTGCGCTCGGCATCGAACGGGCCGCCTGCGGCGGAATTCTGGTTGGCCGCCGACTGCGGCACGAAGCCGCTGGCCACGTTGGCATACAGGTTCAGTCCATCGCGAACGATGAACGTACTGCCCAGGCGCCAGCTGATGTCGTTGCCATCCACGCTGCTGCCGGCAAGGCGGTCATCGTCCTTGAAACCGTCCCAGCGCAGGCCGGCCAGCACGTGCCAGCGCGGGGTCAGGGCCAGCTCGTCCTGCAGGTAACCGCCATAGCGCCTGCTGCGCGTGCTGGTGCTGCGCCAGGGCAGGCTGGACAGGTTGTAATCGTGCCAGGTGCTGGCGCCATACACCGGATTGAACAGGTCGATGCCACGCACCGGGCCGGCGCCGCGCGCGAGGTCGGCGCTGTTGGCGGTCTGCGCGGTGAAGTCCGCATCCAGCTGGTATACGTCCGCACCGAACAGCACCTTGTGTTCCACCGGACCGGTGCTTACCCGCCACACCGCATTGGCGTTGGCGGTGAACGCCTCGTTGTCGCGGATCTGGTTGCGCAGCTGCCGGGTCATCCATTCGGCCACGCCATCGCGGTCGCGGTCGATCAGGCCCATCGGCTCGTGGTACATCTGGTGTTCGTTGTTGCTGAACCAGCGCGCGGCAATATCCACGTCCAGGTTGTCGCGCGGCGCGAAACGGTACTGTGCCAGCGCCACCTTGGCCCGCATGTCCAGGAAGTCGCTGGCCTCGTTGTGGTTCCAGCGACGGTCGGTCAGGAAATTGCCCCTATCATCGACCGGAACACCGCGCAGGCGATTGCCGCCCAGGTTCTGGGCAATGTCGGTGAACTGCAGCACCAGCTCGCCGGTGTCGCCCACGTCGAAGGCCAGCGAGGCATCGCCGATCACGCTTTCACTGTCGGTGTTCCAGCGCACGCCCTGCTCGTTGTCGCCATACAGGCCGGCGCGGTAGCGCACCGTGCCGGCTGCATTCAACGGCCCGGTACCTTCGATCGAGCCGGCGCGGAAATCCTTGTTTCCCATCTGCAGTTCAACGCGGTGTTCGGCAGTGGCTTTCGGCTTGCGGGTCACATAGTTGATGACGCCGCCAGCGTCGCCGCCCCCGTACAGCGCGCCGGCCGGTCCCTTCAGCACCTCCACCCGCTCGATGTTGAACAACTGCGGTACCGAGAATCCCGCATAGGGGTCGCCCCGCAGACCGTCATACAGCACGTTCTCCTGGCGGAAACCACGCAGGGTCACCCCGGCATAGCTGAAGTAGCTGATGCCGCTGATGCTGCGATAGAGATCGGTCACCTGGCGTGCAGCCTGGTCGTCGATCAGCTCGCGCGGCAATACCTGGATGGACTGCGGCACCAGTTCCAGCGGTGTATCGGTGCGGGTGCCGACAGCCGCGTCATCCACCCGGTACAACGTCTGTGCGCGGCCACGCACCTCCACCTTGTCCAGCTCCTGCACGCGGCTGGGCGGGGCGTCGGCGGCGTATCCGGGGGTGGCAAAAGGCAGTGTCGTCGCCAGGCACAGAATGCTGCGGCGGGGCAGGAAGTGGGGCATGGGCGTATCAGGCTTGTCTGCAAATGAGAAAGATTAGCATTTGCAATGAGCGGGTGCCCATCCCCCGATTGCGTCATGGACGCGCGGACGGATCCGTATACGGCGTACCGGCCAATGCCACCAGCGTCCCCGTCGCGCCGCGCACGATCAGCGGCACCATCGCCTGCCGCGGATCACCGCCGAACGACAGGGCGCGCAGCCCCTGTTCGTAGGCGGCCACCATCGACGCCATCAGCATCGTCGCACCCAGTCGTGCGTCGGCGTCGCCGGCGGGTCGCCCCGCTGACTCAGCCATCAACTGCGCCAGGTCATCGGTCAGCAGCGCCTGCAGCTGCCGCGCATGGGCCACCAGTACGGCGCTCTGGGTCACGGTTTTCCAGAACGACGCCGCACCGGCGTTGATCCGCAGCAGCGGATGGCCGGTGTCCAGCAGTTCCCGCACCAGTCCTTGGAAGGCGGCCAGCGGCGTCATCGACGTGCGCGCGGCCATGCCCTCGCGCAGCAACTGGCGCGCTTCCTCGTCACGGTCGAACACCAGCTGTTCCTTGCTGGCGAAGTAGTTGAACACCGTTTTGCGCGAAACCCCGGCGGCGTCGGCGATCTCGCTCATTGACGCCGCCTCGAAGCCGCGCTCGATGATCAGCCGGGTGGCGACGTCGGAAATCGCCTGTCGGGTCTCGGCTTTGCGCTGCTCGCGGCGGCCGGGTGGCGGGGGCATGGGCGGGTCACTTGTGGAAAAGTGCACCGAGTGTAACATTGCGACCGCCAGAGCGCCGACCCGGTGCTCATGAGGATTTCCAATGCGGTACGACGTCGTCATTGCCGGGGCTGGCCCGGTGGGACTGCTGCTGGCCTGTGAACTGTGTCAGGCAGGAAGCGCGGTGCTGGTGCTGGAGAAGGCGGCGGCCTCGCCGGATTCGCCGCTGAAGCGCCTGCCGTTCGGGCTGCGCGGTTTGAATGCCCCGACGCTGGAGGCGCTCGACCGGCGCGGTCTGCTGGACGCGGTGGCAGCCGGCCAGGTGCTGAAGCCGGAGAAGGGCCCGCCGCCGCCGGGAACCGCGCACTGGCTCTCGCAGCCACGCAAGCTGGGTGGTCACTTTGCGGGTATTCCGTTTGCACTGGACAATGTCGACAGCGGTCGCTGGCCCTGGCGCCTGCACAGCCCGGTCGGCACGCAGATGGCGGTGGAACTGCAGGCGCTGGAGGCCGTGCTGGCCGAGCGCGCGCAGGCGCTGGGCGCAGTGATCCTGCGTGGTGCGGGCGTGCAGAGTGTGCAGATGGGGGGCGACGAGGTCCAGATCGAGGCGGGTGGGCAGACCTTCCGCGGGCGCTGGCTGGTCGGCTGCGATGGAGGCCGCAGCACCGTACGCAAGCAGTGTGGTTTCAGCTTTGCTGGTACCGATCCAGAGTTCACCGGCCACTCGCTCAGTGTTGAACTGGAAGATCCGACGGTACTCAGCCCGGGGCGTCACACCACCGCGCAGGGCATGTGCAACTTCAATCCGCCGGGCACGATCGCCCTGGCCGACTTCGACGGCGGCGCGGGCCACCGCCAGCCACTTGATCGCGAATCGGCACAGGCGCTGCTGCGCCGCATCTCCGGCCGCGAAGCAACGATCACCGCACTGCATCTGGCCACCACCTGGACCGACGGCGCACGGCAGGCCACCGCCTATCGTCGTGGCCGCGTGCTGCTGGCCGGCGATGCCGCACATGTGCATTCGCCGCTGGGTGGGCAGGGTCTGAATCTGGGCCTGGGCGATGCGATGAACCTTGGCTGGAAGCTCGCCGCCGTCGTGCGCGGCGAGGCAGCTGATGCGCTGTTGGATACCTATCAGGCCGAACGCCATCCGATCGGCGCGCGCGTGCTGGAATGGTCGCGCGCGCAGGTCGCATTGATGCGCCCAAGCGCGGGCTCACGTGCACTGGCTGCCATCGTCGCCGATCTGGCAGAAACACGTGATGGCGCCACGTATCTCGCCGAGCGCGTGTGGGGTGTGGGCCAGCAGCTGGACCTCGGCCATACCCATCCGCTGGTGGGCCGCAGCACGCCGGATTTCCTGCTGGTCGATGGTCGCCGCATGGGTGAACTACTGCGGGCAGGGCAGGCGGTGCTGCTGGTGTTCGATGCTGCTGCCTCGTTGTGCGAGGCGGTTGATGTTGAACGGGCCCGCATCCTGTCCATCGCGCAGCCCGCTGTCGATTCGCTGGGCCTGTCGGCGCTGCTGGTTCGTCCGGACGGCATTGTCGCCTGGGCCAGTGATGGCGCCGATGCGGCAGGACTGGCGCGGGCGGTACAGGAATGGACGGGCTCAGCTGGCAGGGAAGCGATTGCCTGAGTTCCGGCGCAGCCCGCGCAGGGCTGCGCCGCCATCTTTCAGAGATCCTTCTTCTTGCCGCTCAAGTCCAGCGGCTGGTCATTGCCTTTGCGCTCGCTCGACCAGACCTCAACGCTCTTGCTGCATCGGCTTTCGCGGGCGGCAACCTCAGGCGGCAGGTCCTTCACATGCGGCGACTCCTGGCAGGCTGCGTGCATGGCCGAATCGTCATAAGTGGCACAGGCGCTGATCGAAGCGAGAGCAAGGAAACAGAGAGCGGAGCGGAGCAGGGGCTGCGGCAGGCGCATGGGGGGATCTCAAGAGGGCCGGTCTGGCCATCGAATTCAATCCGTGACCTGGCTCACGCGCAATCCGACTGGCAGCACTTGTTATTAAGTAACAATTGTGGGAGTGCTCAGAGGCGGGCGATTGCCAATCAGGCGATGCAGATCAGGAACACCGTCGACAGCGCGAGCATCAGCACGAACACGCGCCGGCTCAAGGCCAGGCAGGTCAGGCAGGCCGCCAACGCCCAGGCCGCCAGCAGTGCACATCCCAGCAGCCACAGCCCGACCGTCATCATCGAGCCGGCCGCTGCGGCAGACAGCGCAAAGACCTTGAACAGCGCCACGCCCAGCACGCTGCCCAGCGCGCCGGCCCGCAGGGCAATCGCATCGTGGCAGGTGGGGGAAAGCTGGCGGTGCATGAGGACTGTGTCGCGCGTGGGGGCTGGCGTGTGCAACTCTGCAGCAAGGCGGATCTACGCCGCGTGTTCGTCGCACCGCCAACGCGCAAATGCCGTGATGAGCTCACCGCGGCATGTGCTTGCTGAATGCCAGTGCTGCCCGGTCAGCGCACCGGTTGGGAGGCCAGCATGTCGCGCCCGTGTGGGGTCAGATCGATATCCGCATCTTCCGCCTGCACCGCCAGGCCTTCCTTCACGGCCCACGTCGCCGCATCGCTTCCCACAGGGCGCGCATCGGCAATGGCGCGCAGGATGGTGAGCTGGTCTTCAGTCAACGGCATGGTACGCCCTCATACGCCCAGCAGGGGCGGCAGTTGCCAGTCCGAAAGGCGCGCATTGCTGATGGCCTGATGGCAGCCACAGGCATCACAACGGAACAGCGTACCGCCCGGCAGGTGCAACAGGTTTGCATCCTGGGCGCAGGTGATTTCCGCACAATGACGGCATGACACGGTAAGCGAAATGATTCGCTCCACGTCGCCGGAAATATTGAACGCGGCCTCGAAGGCATGGATGGCGAAGTGGCCGGTGTCCGGCATGGTGTTCTCGGTTGCAGACAGGTGTCTCCATCCTCGTTTTCCCACCGTGATGAGGCTGTCAGGCCAGCGCGGTGGCGAAGTCAACGAGGTCCGCTGCTACGCTTCAGGACTGCGCATGCGGCTGGGATAGCATGCAGGTTGAATTTCCACTCGCCGCTGGCAACGGAGTAGCCCGCAATGGACATCGAACTGGACGGCAACCGCATCCGCAGCGAGCGGGCATTCCACGAGACGCTGGCGCTCGCACTGGGTGTCGAGCGCGGTTATGGGAACAATCTCGACGCCCTCTGGGATCTGCTGAGTGCCAGCGTCGAGCGCCCGCTGCAGCTGACCTGGAACGGCCATCAGGTTTCCAGAGAGGCGCTGGGGCCTCGCTTCCAGCAGATCGTCGACGTGCTTGAGCGGGTGCAGCGCCAGGATGAGGCCATGGCACTGGGCGAACGCTTCAGCTATTGCCTGCGGTAGGTTCGGTGTGCAGCCGCTGCCAGCGCGGTGCTACCTGTTGCCTCCAGGGCAACACCGTCGCCTGGGCGACGGCTGACGAACCGTGCGCAGTTCAGCGGCTGCCGGCGATGGCAACCCTGCGCTTCTCCAGCATCACCGACACGCACCACAGCAGCAGGCCGCCGACCGCCGTCGCCGCACCTACGTAACCGGTGGTGGCCGGGCTGAAGCCGGCGCTGATCGCCATGCCGCCCAGCCACGGGCCGAGCGCATTGGCGGTATTGAACGCCGCATGGTTGGAGGCGGCGGCCAGGGTCTGCGCCTCGCCGGCCACGTCCATCAGGCGCGTCTGCAGTACCGCAGCCAGGGCGCCCATCGTACCCACGGTGATGATCATCGGGCCGATGGTCCACACCGATTCGGCGGCCAGCGGGTACAGCAGCAGCATCATGATCGACCACACCAGCACCACTGCAGCGGCCTTGAAGTGGAACTTGTCGACCAGCCAGCCACCAGCGATGTTGCCGATGATCGCACCGATGCCGAATACGCCCACCGCCAGCGGCATCCACGACTCGGCCACGCCGGTCACCTGCACCAGGGTCGGTGCCAGGTAGGTGAACACGCAGAACATGCCGGCAAAGCCCACCGCACCGATCGACAGCGCCAGCCAAACCTGGGTGGTGTTGAATGCGCGCAGCTCGCGCATCGGCGAGGTCCGCACCTCATCCGGATCGGGTAGCAGGAAGCGCGCGATCATCGCCACCGTGGCGATGGCCAGCACGCTGACCAAGGCGAAGGCGGTGCGCCAGCTCAGCTGCTGGCCCAGCCAGGTGGTCAGCGGATTGCCGATCAGGATCGCCACCGACAGCCCCAACAGCACGCGCGACATTGCTTGGCCGCGCTGGCCGGCCGGGCTGATCGCTGCGGCCACCAGCATCGCCACGCCAAAGTAGGCGCCATGCGGCAGGCCAGCGACGAAGCGCGCCACCAGCATCGTGCCGTAGTTCGGGGCCAACGCGCTGGCCAGATTACCGACGGCATAGAAGCCCATCAGCGCCAGTAGCAGCTTGCGGCGCGGGAAGCTGGCGCCGACGAAGGCCAGGATCGGTGCGCCCACCACCACGCCGATGGCGTATGCGCTGATCAGGTGGCCGACCTGCGTCTCGCTGATCGACAGGCCGCGGCTGATCTCCAGCATCAGGCCCATGCTGGCGAATTCACTGGTGCCGATGGCGAAGCCGCCCAACGACAGGGCGAGGATGATCAGGGTGCGCTGGCGCGGCGTCAGCCGAGCGGCCAGGGGAGAGTTGGGGCTCATTCGGGGGCGCAAAGGGGCGGGGGAAGCGCCCCATTGTACTGCTGCACCGCAACAGGCATCAGCCGGGCTGAGGGTAAATCAGTGTTCGATGGGTGGTGCTGCCGGCGTGGCCGGCTGGCCAAGCGCCGCCAAGGCCCGTCGGTATTTGTCACGCAGGCGCTCGGCGGTGGCGGCATCCAGCGATGCCAGCCGCGCTTCATCGGCATTGTCGGCGATGTCGGCCAGCTTGACCTTCAGTGCCAGCGGATCCGCCGAAATTCGTGCGTAGTACGTGTCGGCATCCGCCGCAGACGTCCGGCTCAGCAGCCGGACCGCGTCCTGCAACGGAGCGGGAAAGGCCTGCACCTGCCCAGCGAAGGCCGGGCAGTCCTCGATCACATCATGCAGCCAGGCCACCACCTCTGCTTCATCATCGCCGCGCACGGCAGCGGCCACCCGGCCAACGTGGCCGATGTAGGGGTGCCCTGCCTTGTCGACCTGGCCGGCATGGGCCTCCAGCGCCAGCATGCGTGCACGTTCTACCCAGTCCATTGCGATCTCCCCGGTGCAAGCGTGTATTGTCGTACGGACTGTCTGCATGCCGCCACCACGGCCGTGCAGGCATCATCGGACGCTGCAGGAATGGCATCTGGATTCCATCAGGGAGATGAGACATGCAGGAATACACCCATCAGCTGGAACTACGCGGCCGCTTCCGTCTAGTAGCGGTGACCCACGAGCCGGTGTACGCTCCCGGCGATGTGGTCGGCCATGCGGTCATCGTCGACGGTGGGGAACGTCTGACCGACCTGATGTCGTTGGCCGATGCGCGCCGGTACCTTGAGGAACTGGTGCGGGAAGAGGGCGTGGAGCCCGGGCTGGAGAATGAAGTCAACCTGCGGAGGAAGGCGTCGCAGCGACGCCGCCGCTAAGCCGTCGCGCCCTCGGGCGCATCATGGAGGATTCGGGTGTTGTCCAGTAAGAAGTATCTGCTCATCGCCATCATCACGCTGGCGACCCTGCTGCTCGGGTTCGTGCTTTCCGGTTACCTGACGCTGCTGCTGCTTGGTCTGGATACCAAGCTGCTCACCTGGAATACCTATTACCAGTATTTCCACGCCATCGGCCAGCCGCAGGTTGCCCCGTTCGTGGGCAAGATCAAATGGGCCGGCTACCTCGGCTTCGGCCTGCCGCTGCTGGTGCTGGCCATCGTCGGCCTGGTCGTGCTGCTGAAGAAGGACAAGCGCTCGCTGCACGGTGACGCGCGCTTTGCCACCGGCGCCGATCTCGCCAAGCACGGCATGTTCAAGAAGAGCGGCCAGAGCATCGTGGTCGGCAGCCATGGCGGCAAGCTGGTGCGCCTGGATGGCCAGCAGTTCGTCATCCTGGCCGCCCCGACCCGTTCGGGCAAGGGCGTCGGCGTGGTCATCCCGAACCTGCTGGAGTACGGCGAATCGCTGGTGGTGCTGGACATCAAGCAGGAAAACTTCGACCTGACCAGTGGTTGGCGCGCCAGCCAGGGGCAGGAGATCTACCTGTTCAACCCCTTCGCCGAAGATCGCCGCACCCATCGCTGGAACCCGCTCAGCTATGTCTCCGACGACCCGGCGTTCCGTGTCTCGGACCTGATGAGCATCGGTGCGATGCTGTATCCGGATGGCTCGGAAGACCAGAAGTTCTGGATCAGCCAGGCGCGCAATGCCTTCATCGCCTTCACCCTGTACCTGTTCGAGAACTGGGATGACGAGCGCAGCAGCGGCTTCCCGGGCGGGCAGGGCACGCCGACCCTGGGTGCGGTGTACCGCCTGTCCTCCGGCGATGGCAGTGACCTGAAGAAGTTCCTCAAGGGCCTGTCCGAGCGCCCATTCCTCAGCAGCAACGCGCGCTCGGCGTTTGCCAACATGCTGTCCCAGGCCGACGAGACCTTCGCCTCGATCCTGGGTACCTTCAAGGAACCGCTGAATCCCTGGATCAATCCGGTCCTGGACAAGGCCACCAGCACCAACGACTTCCTGCTCACCGACGTGCGCAAGAAGAAGATGACCATCTACATCGGCATCCAGCCCAACAAGCTGGCCGAAAGCCGATTGATCATCAACCTGTTCTTCAGCCAGCTGATCAACCTCAACACCAAGGAACTGCCCAAGTCCAATCCGGACCTGAAGTACCAGTGCCTGCTGTTGATGGACGAATTCACCTCGATCGGCAAGGTCGAAATCATCGCCTCGGCGGTGTCCTACATGGCCGGTTACAACGTGCGCCTGCTGCCGATCATCCAGAGCATGTCGCAGCTGGATGCCACCTATGGCCGCGAGGTCTCGCGCACGATCATCACCAACCACGCGCTGCAGATCCTGTACGCACCACGCGAGCAGCAGGACGCCAACGACTATTCGGACATGCTGGGCTACACCACCATCCGCAAGAAGAACGTCACCCACGCGCGCGAAAAGACCCACAGCTTCACCGAGGAGCGTCGCGCGCTGATGCTGCCGCAGGAGCTCAAGGCGATGGGGCCGGACAAGGAAGTCTTCCTGTACGAAGGCATCCCGCATCCGGTCAAGTGCGACAAGATTCGCTATTACAAGGACCGCTATTTCACGTCACGTCTACTGCCAAAGGTTGACGTGCCGATGCTTGATGTCTAAGTTGCAAACTTGAAAGTGTGACGCATGCACGCATTCATTGAGGTGAATTAGTGAAGCGCGTCAAAGAAACGCCATACGTTGGTCAAAATTCAGATTTGTCTGACATCGAATTGACGCGTAGTTGTGCGACTCTATGCGTGGCTTGCGGATCTGTGTGATTCGTCATGCTTTCAGAGTGGCCAGGAGTTTCAGCCATGGGAACAGGGATGGTTCCGACGTTGGTGAGGGTGCGTGAGAGGGGCCTCGGATGAGGTTGCTTCACGCGACTTGGTTGGCAGCTTTCGAGCTGCAGGGGAACCGTGCCCATGTGCTGTTAAGCAGTGCATTCGTTACGTTTCCGGCGTGCATCGCGCAGTGCCGGACGACCAAGGGACCAACATCGGGACTGCTTTTTCGTACGTCAAAGTGAAGCCCGTATGAATCAGGCGTTTATTGCAAAAATGTCCATCGCCGCAGTGGCGGCGTTGATGGTGGCAGGTTGTGCTACCAAGCCCGCACCCGACTTTGGAGGGCGTTGGAAGCCGGTCAACCGTTTCGCGACGGCTCCGACCGAGATTCCGCTGTACTCCAGCTACGTCTATCAGGCGTCGCCGATGGATCGCACGCTGAAGGCCATGCTCGAGCGCTGGGCCAAGGATTCCGGCCGCACGCTGGACTATCGCCTCAGTTCGGATTTCACCCTGTATGGCGCGGTGTCGGAGATCGACACCACCAACGCACAGCAGGCAGTGATCGATCTCACGGCGGCCTATGCGGCGCAGGGCGTTTCCGTCTCCATCGTCGGCAACCAGATCGTCGTGCAGAGCGCTGGATCGACGCCGACCGCGTCGGCCCAGGATCCTGAAGCCAGCAGCGGCAGCTGAGACCGCGTCGAAATCATCGAACGTGCCGCACCCCGCGCCTGGCGCAGGGGCGTCGCGCCCATTGATGTTTCAGCAGTACGGAAGAACCCATGTTCCGCAAGAAGGATGCAGGCAACAGCCCCAAGGTCGAGCAGTCGGTCGCCAAGGCGGTCAGCTACGAGATCACCGTGGCCGACATGGCCCGGCGCAGCGAGCGTCGTGCCTGGTGGGTCGCCACCGGTTCGTTGCTGATGTCGCTGGCGCTGGCCGGTGGCTACTACTACATGCTGCCGTTGAAGGAGAAGGTGCCGTTCCTGGTGATGGCTGATGCCTATACGGGCAATGCGACGGTCGCCCGTCTTAGTGGCACCTTCCGTGGCGAGACGATTACGGCCAACGAAGCCATCAACCGCAGCAACGTCGCCCAGTATGTGATGGCGCGAGAGTCGTATGACTCAGCTGTGATGGGACTGCGCGACTGGGAGCTGGTCTTCGTCATGTCGACGGACCCTGTGTCGCAGACCATGCGTGCCCGTTACGCGGGCAACAATCCGCAGAATCCCTTCGTAATGTATGGTCGCGAGAAGGCCATCCGGGTAAAAATCCTGAGCATCACCCCGTTGGGGGCGGAACCGAATGGCAGCTTCCGCGGCGCGTCGGTGCGCATCCAACGCAGCCTGCTGGACAAGCGTTCGGGAGTTAGCAACTTCCTGGACAACCAGCTGGTGACAATGCGCTTCGAGTACAACCAGAACCTGGCGCTGTCCGAGCAGGATCGTGTGCTCAATCCGCTGGCCTTCCAGGTCACCGAGTACCGCGTGGACAACGATTACGCGCGCGGTGTGCCCGTTCCGGACGACAATGCGATCCAGGCGCAGGCCCAGCAGGCTGCACAGCAGGCGCAGGGTATCTATGATCCCAACAACCCTGCCGCAGCCACCATGATTGATCCGGCTACCGGGCAACCCGTGGCAGCCCCAGTGGGTGGCCAGGTGCCACCGATGCAGGGGCAGCCCATCCAAGGCCAGCCGGTGCAGGGCCAACCGATGCCAGGGCAGGTCATGCCTGGTCAGCCGGCCATGAGGCCGGTACAGAACAATTCCACCGGAAATGCTGATGGAGCAAGCAACCGATGAGTAGTCGAAAAGTCAGGGGGAGCGCATTGGCGCTGCTGTCGTTGCTGTCGCTGGTGTTTTCCACCACAGCGATGGCACAGGCAGTGGACCATTACGAGTACGAGAAGGATCGCATCTATCCGGTACGCACAGGTTTGGGCCTGACCACCCAGATCGAACTGAGCCCGAACGAGAAGATCCTCGACTACAGCACTGGTTTCAGCAATGGCTGGGAGCTTACCCGTCGCGAAAACGTGTTCTACATCAAGCCGAAGAACGTTGACGTTGACACCAACATGATGGTGCGCACCGAGACCCATTCGTACATCTTCGAACTGAAGGTGGTGGCGACCGATTGGCGTCAGCTTGAGCAGGCCCGTCGCGCGGGCGTGCAATACAAGATCGCCTTCACCTACCCGAGCGACACCGAGTTCGGGTTGGCCCAGGAAGCGGTCGAAGAAGAAGCGCAACCTCTGCTGAGCACCGAGCTGGCCAAGGATCGCCAGTACAACTTCAATTACTCCTATTCGACCAGCAAAGCGAAGAAGATGGGGTGGTTGATTCCGGTCAATGCCTATGACGATGGTCGTTTCACCTACCTGAAATTGCCCAATTCGCCCGAATACAAGACTGGCATCTTCCCAGCCGTGTTCGGTCGCGAGAAGGAGTACGGTGAAGACTTCGTGGTGAACACCACAGTCGAAGGGAACACTTTGATCGTCCACGGGACCTACCCGTACCTGGTCATCCGCCACGGCGACTACGTCGTTGGTCTGCGAAGGAACGTGAAGAAATGAGCCAGCAGAACACTCCCGGAAACGATCCGAACAACGGGCGCGAGGATCCGGGCCCGTACGGCAACACGCCGGACCAGAGCCCACAGGCTCCGTCCAACCCTTATTTCGGTAACACTCAGGCTGAGGCTACGCCTGACCTGGATGCTGGCGCGCCACAGTTGCGCTCGGCTGAAGAGCAGCGGCTCAACCGCAAGGCACTGCTGTTCCTTGGTGGCATCGTCGTGCTCTTGGTGGCGATGGGGCTGCTGGTTTTCCGTAATAGCAAGGGCGATAGCGATGCACCAGCCAAACTGCCTGACACCGCCCGCGTTGCCACGCCGCAGTTGCCGAGCGTAGATCCGGCGCCGTCGGTGCCCTCGGGGCCGGCCGAGCCCATCCCGATGCTGCCGCAGCTGCCGCAGGATCCAGGACAGACTGGTCGTTCGGTTTATCAGTTGCCAGATCGCGATCCCGAGCGCGAATTGGAACGCGGTCCCAGCCTGATGGATCGACGTATCGGTGCTGGGAGCGGCGTGGGTGCTGGCGATGAAACAGAAGGCGCGCAGAACTCCGCAGACCAGTACAGCAAGGCGATGATTGCCGCGATGCAGGCAGGCAATCCGCAGCCGGTCACCACGAAAACTCGTCGTGGTCCGGATGTGGAGGACATTTCCAACGCCAGTTTCATCCACAGTCCCGATGCACTGCTGGTGCGCGGTACTTACCTGCGCTGTGTGCTGGAAACCCGCATCGTCACCGATCTGGCCGGATACACCTCGTGCCTTCTGACCGAACCTGTCTATTCGATCAATGGCCGTACGCTGTTGCTGCCGAAGGGCTCGAAGATCTATGGCGCTTATGGTGGTGGTCCGGTGGGCAAGCGCGTAGAAGTGATCTGGGATCGCATCACCACGCCCAATGGCATTGACGTGGCCATGTCCAGTCCCGGCGTTGATGGCCTTGGCGGTGCTGGGCACCCAGGTCAATACAGCGCGCATTGGGGAAGTCGTATCGCGCAGGCGTTGATGATCAGCCTTATTGCGGACGCCTTCAAATACGCTGCGGCCGAGCATGGCCCGGAGACCACCACTATCACCAACAGCGGCATGGCGGTGCAGTCGCCCTATGAGAGTGCCACGGCACGTTCAATGGAGCGTTTGGCCAACGAGGCCATGAGCCAGCGCCGTCCGCCGACGGTCACCATCAACCAGGGCACGGTCGTGAACGTCTACGTCGCAAAGGACGTTGACTTCAGCGATGTGCTGCGCACCCGCCGGTAAACGTAGAACGACCATGGACGCCGAAGTGTCACCCCTCGCCCTCGTCTCCAGCGATTTCCTGCGCTATCAGTACGAAGTGCTGGGCATCGCCGAGTACATGACTTCGCCCGAAGTGACGGAAATCTGCATCAACCGTCCGGGTGAGCTGTATCTGGAGACGCGGGCAGGGTGGCAGCGCATGGATGTGCCAAGCCTGACGTTCGAACGCGCGCGGCAGTTCTGTACCGCGGTGGTCAACGAAAGCAACACGGGCCAGCGCATCACCGATGCGGACCCGGTGGTGTCGTTGACCTTCCCGACTGGGCAGCGTGCGCAATTCGTGATCCCGCCTGCCTGCGATGCGGGCAAGGTGTCGATCACGATCCGACTACCCTCCAAGCACACCAAGTCGCTCACCCAGTACCACGAGGATGGTTTCTTCAATCAGATCCTTGAGCAGGATGGCAGCCTGAGTGAGCAGGATCGCGAGTTGCTTGAATTGCGGCAACAGCGTGAGTACGCCGAGTTCTTCCGGCGGGCGGTGATGTACCGCAAGAACATCGTCGTGTCCGGCGCTACCGGCAGCGGCAAAACCACCTTCATGAAAGCCTTGGTAAACCATATCCCGGACAGTGAGCGTCTGGTCACTATCGAGGACGCGCGCGAGCTGTTCCTGACCCAGCCCAATGTGGTGCACCTGCTGTACTCGAAAGGCGGGCAGAGCGCCAGCAACGTCACGGCCAAGAGCTGCATGGAAGCCTGTCTGCGCATGAAGCCCGAGCGCATCATCCTGGCCGAGCTGCGCGGCGATGAAGCGTTCTACTTCATCCGCAACTGCGCCTCGGGTCACCCCGGTTCGATCACCAGCTGCCACGCCGGCAGCCCGGAGCAGACGTGGGACCAGCTGGCGCTGATGGTGAAAGCGTCGACCGAGGGCTCAGGTCTGGAATTCAACGTCATCAAGCGTCTGTTGATGATGACCATCGATATCGTCGTGCATATCAAGGCGCATGCTGGTGCCCGCTACATCACCGGCATCGACTTCAATCCTGGGCGCGCCCAGGGGCAGGAGGGCTGAACTATGTTGCCAGGACTGGAAATGATGGCGTGCCCGGAGATGGCCGTCTCGATGGACGTGATGCAACACGTGATCAACGTCGAATCCTCGCGCAACCCGTACGCAATCGGCGTGGTTGGCGGCGCACTGGTGCGTCAGCCCAAGGCACTGGACGAGGCGCTCGCCACTGTGCGCATGCTGGAGGAGAAGGGTTACAACTTTTCTATTGGCCTGGCCCAGGTGAACCGTTACAACCTGGCCAAGTATGGTCTGGACTCCTACGAGAAAGCCTTCCAGCAGTGCCCGAACCTGCAGGCCGGGTCGCGCATCCTCGCCGAATGCTATAAGCGTTCCGGCAAGGATTGGGGCAAGTCGTTCAGCTGCTACTACTCGGGCAACTTCGAGACCGGTTTCCGTCACGGCTATGTGCAGAAGGTTTATGACTCGATTCGTCGTGGGCAGCAGGTTGCGTCCAATGGCGTGGCGCCCATTGACGTCGTAGCCCGCGGAGAGCGCCGTACAGTCAAGGTCGAACATCATCCGCAGCTCGCCTCCCCGGCGCAGGCGCGGATCGTCGCCCAGGCCAATGGTCCGGTCTATGTTCCGTCCAACGACCCGGCGCGCGCCTATACCGTTTATCCGTCTGCCGGCGCGATGGCACGCGGGAGCCTGGCCAATCTTGCCGATCAGGCATTGTCGCGGGTCGTGCTGGGCTCAGTCGACCGCATGATGCAGCCGCAGGCGCAGCCGGAGAGCGGCTACCCGCAGCAGCAGGGCTATCCGCAGCAGGCTGCTGCAGGGCGGGCGGGTCAGCCGCCGATGATGCCGCAGCAGCTGCCAGGCGCGACGGCCGGCGGCGGCGAAAGCCCAGTGATGCTGCAGCCCTGGGGTCAGCAGGGCGCCTCGGCCCCCCCAGGCAACATGTATAACGCGCCGGCGCAGTCCATGCCGGCGCAACAGATTCCCGCAGGGGATGCGGCCTTCGTGTTCTGACGAAGTCGTGGTACGGCCAGTCCCCCGGCTGGTCGATTCAGTTGTGTTAGTCCATCAACAAGGAAATCAATCCATGAAGCGTATCAATATCGACCTCGTCCAGGCCCAGCGCACGCTGAAGACCCTGCTGATGGCCACCGTCTTCGTGGGCGCCGTGTTCGCCCCGCAGGTGTTTGCCTCCGGCGCCACCGATTTTGGCGGTACCGACAAGAAAGTCTGTGGCTTCTTCAACAACATCAACGGGCTGTTGAACATCGCCTCGATCGCCGTGGTGACCATCGCGGTCATCTTCGCCGGCTACCAGATTGCTTTTGCGCACAAGCGCATTGCCGATGTTGCGCCGATCCTGATCGGTGGCGTGCTGATCGGCGCAGCCGGTCAGATCGCCCGCATGCTGCTGGGTGACGGCAGCGATGGCAAGTGTGGTGGTGGCACGACTGGCGGTGGCATGGCGCTGCACATCCAGAACGCCATCCTCTACTACAGTGCATAAGAACGTTCTGTTCCGGGGTTGCACGCGCCCAGCGATGTTTCTGGGCGTTCCCTACCTGCCCTTTTTCATGGTGGCAGGTGGTTTGTTGCTGCTCAGCATGTACACGAACTTCTGGTTCCTGCTGACCATCCCGGTGGCCATCTTCATCATGCGGCAGATGGCCAGGCGTGACGAGATGATCTTCCGTTTGTTGGGCCTACGTCTGATGTTCAAGCTGAGGGTCCGCAACGTCCAGGAACACGATGGCATGTGGGTGTTCAACCCGAATCAGTACCGCAACAAGCCGGCCCGAATGGATTGAGGGCCGGAACGGCCGCGGCGGGCAGCAGCTGCCCGCCGCAGCCACTCCGAATTTTTGTCGGCAGTACCCCTTTGGAAGCAGTCGCATGTTCAGCCCAGATACCTCCATCAGCGAATTTGTTCCCCTGTCATCGCATGTGGCTCCGAACGTGGTGAAGACCACGGGCGGCGACTACCTGTTGACCTGGCATCTGGAGGGGCTGCCGTTCGTCGGCCGCGAGGAATGGGAGCTGGAACATCGCCACAACACTTTCAATCGTCTGCTGCAGACGCTGCGCGCGCCGGATTTCGTCAATGTCGCCTTCTGGGTGCA
Organism: Stenotrophomonas sp. FW305-C-20-S1; assembly: GCF_058783335.1. NCBI lineage: Bacteria > Pseudomonadati > Pseudomonadota > Gammaproteobacteria > Lysobacterales > Lysobacteraceae > Stenotrophomonas > Stenotrophomonas sp. FW305-C-20-S1. The sequence goes on from NZ_JBYTEK010000003.1 coordinate 106,625, forward strand.
TGACATCCGTCGGCGTCGCACGCTCAAGGGCAAGAGCCAATTCAAACAGCGCTTCAACCAGGACGTATCCGATCAGTACATGGGAATGCTGTCCTCCCAGCGCATCATGCAGAACGAGCTGTACCTGACGATGATCTATCGTCCGGTGGTGGCCGGTAAGCGCTTCGTGGAAAAGTCCGCAAATGTGGACAGGCTGCGCGCCGAGCAGGAGCAGGCGGTCGAAAAACTGATGGAATTGGCTGGCAATGTCGAGGCCGTCATCCGCGACTACGCGCCGTACCGCCTCGGCATGTACGAGGCAAAGAATGGCGTGGTGTTTTCTGAAACACTTGAGTTGTTCGGCTACCTGATCAATCGTATCGATGAGCCGGTGCCGGTGCTTTCGGCCCCTGTGAAGGACTATCTGCCGGTCAGCCGGCATATGTTCTCGGCCAAGACCGGCGACTTCGTGATCAATACGCCGAATGGTGCCAATCACTTTGGTGCGATCCTGAACATCAAGGAGTATGCCGAGGGCACATACCCAGGCATCCTCAATGGCCTGAAGTATCTCGACTTCGAGTACGTCATCACCCACTCTTTCAGTCCGATGGGGCGCCAGGATGCACTGAAGGTGCTGGACCGCACCAAGGGCATGATGATCTCCTCCGGCGACAAGGCTGTCAGTCAGATCGTCGAGCTCGACCAGGCGATGGATCAGTTGTCCTCGGGCAATTTCGTACTGGGCGAGTACCATTTCATCATGGCGGTTTATGGCGACAGCCAGGCCAAGCTGTCGCAGAACGTGGCGACGACCCGCGCTGAACTGTCGAATGCAGGCTTCGTTTCCACCAAGGAAGACCTTGCGGTCACCTCATCGTTCTACTCGCAGATTCCAGCCAACTGGCGCTTCCGTACTCGTCTGGCCAACGTCAGCTCGCTGAACTTCCTCGGCTTGTCGCCGTTGCACAACTTCGCCACAGGCAAGCAGCACAACAATCCGTGGGGCGACTGCGTCACCACGCTGCAGACGACCAACGGCCAGCCGTACTACTTCAACTTCCATGCCACCCACCCGTCGGAAAATTCGCTGGGTGAGAAGGCGATCGCCAACACCATGGTGATCGGTAAGTCAGGTACCGGTAAGACCGCCCTGATCAACTTCCTGCTCAGCCAGGTGCAGAAGTACGAACCGTCGCCCACGATTTTCTTCTTTGACAAGGATCGCGGCGCGGAGATTTTCGTGCGCGCCTGCGGAGGCAACTATCTGGCACTGGAGAACGGTGCGCCGACCGGCTTCAATCCATTCCAGTGCGAGAACAACGAGAGCAATGTGCAGTTCCTGGCTGACCTGATCAAGGTGCTGGCAGGCAAGCGTGAGTACAGCTCCCGCGAAGAAGAGGATATCTATCGCGCGGTCGAGAGCATGCTCGACACGCCAATGCACCTGCGTAGCATGACCAATTTCCAGAAGAGTCTGCCCAATATGGGTGACGATGGGCTATACGCGCGCATGCGTCGCTGGACGTCCGGCAACTCGCTGGGCTGGGTGTTTGACAACCCTGTCGATACCGTGGACCTGAGCAAGGCCAACATCATTGGTTTTGACTACACCGACATCATCGACAACCCTGAAGTGCGCGTGCCCGTCATCAACTACCTGCTGCACCGCTTGGAGTCGTTGATCGATGGTCGCCCATTGATCTACGTGATGGACGAATTCTGGAAGATCCTTGACGGTGAGGGTGGTCTGAAGGAATTCGCCAAGAACAAGCAGAAGACCATCCGTAAGCAGAACGGCATGGGTATCTTCGCCACCCAGAGCCCGGAGGATGCGCTGAAGAGCGATATCTCCGCAGCGTTGATCGAACAGACCGCGACGTTGATCCTGCTGCCGAACCCCAACGCCAGCAAGAGCGACTACATGGAGGGCCTGAAGCTGACTGAAGCCGAGTTCAGGGTGGTTACCGCCCTTGATGAGCGCTCCCGATGCTTCTTGGTCAAGCAGGGCCACGCGTCCAGCGTCTGCCAGCTCAACTTGCGTGGAATGGATGACATTCTCTCGGTGATCTCGGCCTCGACCGACAACATCGACATCATGCACCGTGTGCTGCAGACCGCGGCGGTGCGCGCGCGGGTCACGGTGGATGAGCTGACGCCGGAACAGTGGCTGGAAGATTTCTACAAGAACAGAAAGGGCTCCGGTAAGGCTGCCCGTTCGGACGCCGCGTGACCGCGGCAGCAGGGAGGTCGCAGATGACTATTTCGAACATGGAGATTGAAATGAACAACGCGATGCAGACTCGCAGCGCTGGCCGCACTCCGCGCCGCTCGCGTCTTGGTGCGATCGTGCTTTCCGGTGCTTTGCTGTTCAGTGCGCAGAACGCAAATGCAGGTCTGCCGGTGATCGACTACTCCTCGATCATGCAGGAGTTCCGCGCATGGATTGATCAGACCATCGAGTATGGCAAGGAGGCGACTCGCTGGAAGCAGATCAAGCAGCAGATCGATGACGCGCGAGCACTGTTCAGTGCGATGAACTTCCTGATGAACATGCCGCAGGCGCAGGAACTCAAGCGCGTGAAGGAGGACTACCTGGTGGCTGAGACGTGCGGCCAGGACGCGGTTGGACTCAGTCTGACCAATCTCTTTGATGCCGTCGGCTTCAAGGCCGACAAGGACATCAAGGAGCAGCAGAAGCAGATCTGCGTGAACATTCGCATGATGCAGAATCGCAAGTTCAACGATTCGGTCGATTTCATGACGACCACGTCCGAGGAAATGGAAAAGGCGTTGTACGAGAATTTCATGGCGCGCCTGAAGAGCGACAAGATTGGCAACGTGCAGGCCGCCGACAGCGACGCCAAGCGGCTCGGCAACCAGTTGCAGGCAATGTCGCAGCAGTGGGTTGGTCGCATGCAGGCATATGACGCCTACATCGCCGTGATGGAGGCCAACCAGAACGTGATCGCCCAGGCCGCGCTGAAGGGAGATCCGAAGAAGAAGCTTGCGAGTGATCTGGTGCGCACGGCTGCGCTGAAGACCGCCCTGAGCATTGATTGATCGCAGCTGGACCTATGAAGCACCGGCCGGGCAGGGTGTCCGGTCGGAGGCAAGTGGAATCGCCAAAGGATTGTGGAAATGAACATCGCGCTGATTGCCAGCTTTGACTTCTCCGGAGGCCTGCACGAGTTGCTTGGATATGCGGTACGCATCCAGTCAATCGGCGACTTCATGTTCTTCCGGCTGATCCTGGAGTTCCTCCAGGACCGTATCAATGACTTTGGCATCAAGCTGTTGGGCAATATGATGAAGTGGGTTGGCTTCATGGCCCTCACCCTCATGACGCTGTGGGTGCTGATCCAGGGGTTCCGCATCGTCACAGGGCGCAGCCGTGATTCAATGATGGTGCTGGTTACCAATATGGCGCGTGCTGCGCTGATCGTCAGCGTTGCCACTACCATGGCGATGTTCGGTCAGAACGTGCAGGACTTCCTCAACAAGGACGTGAAAGGACTGATCTCCCACGTGGTGACCGGCAAGGACGACCCGCCGGAAAAGCAGATCGACCAATCCCTTGCCTGGATGCAGGTTGCCCTGTCCAGCATCGACGCGATCCAGGTGCTGAAGGACGAAAGCCTGCAGGGTCAGAAAACCCAGGCACAGATTTTCATAGGACTGGGTACAGGTGGTCCGGCGATCACTGCGGGTGCGATGTTGCTGTTGTACCAGATCGCGATGGCACTCTTCATCGGTTTGGGACCACTGTTCATCCTTTGCCTGCTGTTCGAGCAGACCAAGCAGCTGTTCCAGCGATGGTTGTTCTACGGAATCGGAACGATGTTCTCGATGGCGGTTCTGGCGGCGATGGTGTCGATCGCGCTGGACATGGTCATCCGCGTTGCAGGTTCGTTCTGGGCGACAGCGTTGGTGGACAAGTATCTGCTTGACGGCGCACTGGCCGACGGCATGACCAGCCAGGCCATGCAACAGGGCGGTATGGGGCTGATTCTCACAACCTTGATCCTGACTGCGCCCCCAATGGCCGCGATGTTCTTCCAGGGCACACTGGGTACCTTCATGGCATATTCGCAGATAGGTGGCGGTGCCGCCGGTGCGCCGAGTTCGGATGGTAGACCGGCGGGTACCTATACGCCGTCGGCTCCATCGAAGGGTGGTGAGGTCGGAGCTGATTCAGGTAGCAGAGGTGCAAGTGCTCCCTCGCCTGTGCTGGTTACTCCGCAGTCAACATCGGTCACTCCTCAGGAAACCGGCCTCCGTGGTCTCAATCGCTAGCGCCAGTGGTCTTTCTGATTTGCTTGATGATGGAAATTGTATGAAGAAGATGAAGGCACTACTTACTCTCTCTCTTCTCGGTTTGTCCTGTGCAGCCTACGCGGAGGGTGGGTGTCCGGCTGGGCAGTATCCAGTCGGAGGACAAGGTGTTCAAGGCTGCGCCCCGATTCCGGGAGGAGGTGGCGGTGGTGATCTGCAACCGAACGGTCGTTGGATTAAGACCTGGGGAGCGATCTACCAGTCTGACGCTACGGGTGCCATGGGGGCATCTGTTGGGAAGCGAACCAAAGCAGAAGCAGAGAAGGAAGCAAAGGATCGCTGTACTACCTACGGCGCTAGCGACTGCACGGCTTTGATCGCCTATAAGAATCAGTGTGTTGCCTATGCATATCCGAAAAAAAGCAGCGGGGGAGGGCGAGTTTCTGCGGTGAGGGGGCCAACAAAGGAAGTGGCTTCGACTGAAGTGCTAAAGCTCTGCGCAACTCGTAACGAAAACCAGTGTGAGGTTCTGTACAGCGATTGCACGGAGCCACTTTTCCACTCTTATTGAGAGGTATGCCTTGGTGAGAGTAGGTTGATGGTTTTTGATGCGTCCCCACGCTGTAGGAATGATCGGATGGAGGTGATTTTGCTTCCTCCTTTGTCGTCAATATTTCGGATTATTGTTTCCTTGAATAAACGGGTCTCAAAGCTGTCGATGATCATCGGAGCGCTTGCCCGAACTTCTCTCGAGCATCTTGCAGAACTGATCGGCCGGTCTTGGTTGGTTTGCAGTCAGTATGGGTCGCTGCTCCGAATGCTGAATTCTGCATCTAAATGATCAAGATCAATGATCTGTCTTGTCGGTCTGATGGGTGAGAGTCACATGAGGATGAAGGCACTATTCACCTTGCTTCTTCTCGGCGCATCGCATGTTGCCTTTGCTGAAGGTGGCTGTCCTGCTGGTCAATATCCAATCGGTGGGCAGGGTGTGCAGGGCTGCGCGCCGATTCCGAGCGCTGGTAGCGGCGGTGGTGATTTGCGCCCTAATGGGCGATGGATCAAGACCTGGGGGGCAATTTCCATGTCGGACGCTACAGGCAGCATGGGCGCGTCGGTTGGAAAACGCTCCAAGTCAGAGGCGGAGAAGGAGGCGCGGGGTCGCTGCGCAACATACGGCGCCACTGACTGCTCGACGGCTATTACATACAAGAACCAGTGTGTTGCTTATGCGGATCCAGAAAAGGGAAGCAATGGCCGCATTTCCATATCTGCTGGGCCTTCAAAGGAGGTTGCTTCCGCTGAAGTATTGGAGTATTGCGCCTCCAGGGGCGGCGGGGCGTGTGTAATTCGTTATACCGACTGCACCGAACCCCTTTTCAAGTCATTCTGATTCACGTCGAGCGGAACATGCATGCCCCCTCATATCTGCGCGCAAGGTGAAGGTCATTCTTTCCTGTGAGAGGGATGTCTATGGTTGGCTGTTCAAAGTTTATCAAGGACATCGCGCCGATCCTGATGCTTGCTGGGCTCGGGTTTTCAGTGAGCGCGTCAGCGGAAGGCGGATGCCCTGCTGGCTCTTATCCCATCGGCGGGCAGGGCGTGCAAGGCTGTGCGCCTATTCCATCGTCAGGTTCTACTTCTTCGGAAGGCCCGAGGCCAAACGGACGATGGATCAAGACTTGGGGCGCAATCGCATTGTCACCTGATGGGGCATCGGGTGCGTCAACTGGAAAGCACACTAAAGCTGCCGCCTCGCGCGAAGCGGAAGGCGTATGCAGCGCAAGCGGCGGAAAAGAGTGTCGAGTCGCATTCACATACAAGAATCAATGTGCCGCTGCATCTGTCCCCACCTCTGGTGCAGGTGGGACGAGCTTCGGACGGGCGGAGACAGAAGAGATTGCAAAGGATCTCGCCCTCAAACAATGCCAGCAAGGTGGTGGGATTGGTTGTATGGTCATATTTTCAAACTGTAGTGAGCCCGAGTTTCAATCTTTCTGAGCATTGCGCCTAACTGAGCAATCACCAGTTTTTATGCCGTCAGCAATCTCTCATTGGGCTTGTGGTTGACTGCGCAATGATTATCGTCAGCTACGCTGTTAGAGCTGACCACAAAAGCAATGGTTGACACTACTTGCCTGGCTGCCTTCTAGATTGTCAATGGCAGTAGGCTCCTCAATAGCCTGACTCTGCCGAATTGCAAATAGGCGGCACGGAACTGATCCTGATGTCGCCAACTTTGGCACTGCCCTGCCGAGGACTGCTGTTTTTCTTGAGGGCATATTCGCATTTGCTTGCCGCCCGCCGCTGCGCCGCTCCGATGGTCTCCCGAAGGGTGCGCATAAGCCCTCAGCGCCTTGCAAGGGGCTAGGATAGGGGGGATTCAGTTGGCAGAGGTACAAGTGCTCCTTCGCCTGTGCTGGATACTCCGCAGTCAACACCGGTCACTTCTCAGGAAGCCGACTTCCACGGCCTCAATTGGCTTGATTATGGAAATTGTATGAAGAAGATGAAGGCGCTCCTTACTCTCTCTCTTCTCGCTTGGTCCTGCGCAGCCTACGCAGAGGGTGGGTGTCCGGTTGGGCAGTATCCAGTCGGAGGGCAAGGTGTTCAAGGCTGCGCCCCGATTCCGGGAGGAGGTGGCGGTGGTGATCTGCAACCGAACGATGTTCAATGCGGGCGCTACTAAGGAACAAGCTCTAGAGAGGGCGACGCAGGATTGTCGGAAGTCGGGAAGCCAGGAGTGTACGTTTGTACACTCGGACTGCACCAAGCCCTTCTTTCAGGAGGGCTGATCTGGCGAATCGTCTTGCCTTCGGTTCTTTCGGTGTCGCTTGAAGCACTGCGGCGGGCTTCAAGGAGGATGGCGGACGCGGAGCATCAGGCCAGAGAGTGATCAACAGCGATGTTGCGAGAGTCTTGGCAATGGCGACTTCAAGCCTCTGAGCGGGACTTCAATCTTTTTGGCTTTAACGATGGTGTTTGCCGTGCTCGTGGTTATCGGTAATGTCAATGCCGAGGGCCGAGGCCCCACGGGCCAGTATCCAATCGGCGATCAAGGGGGGGCGGATGTGCTCCATTCCAAGGAGCTGGTGGTGCTGCCCGCGAGCCGGAGCCCGCTGGACAATGGCATAAGACGTGGGGGGGGGGGGGCTCTTCCAATGCAACTGCAGACGCGGGCGTTGCAAGTGGTCGACCAAGCAAGGAGAGCGCCGAGCAGATGGCCTTGGCGGATTGCAGCAGGCGCGGAGCTTCAGACTGCAGGGTTATCTTTACGTATCGGAATCAGTGCGTCGCATGGTTGGTTCCCAATAGTCAGGGTGGCGCTTCTCGCGCCGGTCTAGCCAGCGCCAAAGAGCCGGCCGAGGCTCGGAAACTGGCTCAGCAGTCGTGCGTTGATACCGATGGAAAGTCCTGTCAGGTGGCATACGAGGACTGTACCAAGCCAGTGTATGAGTCATTTTAGGCCGTCCAACGCAACACAGGCCTCCGGTCACTGCGTTTCTTTTGGAGAGTGCCAAGCTATTCTCCAGCAGCGCCGGCGTCGTTTTGCGATCTACGGGTACGTCGGACACTTGCTCCGGGGCGAATGCTTAGGAGCAGGGCTCAGTCAACGCAAGATCTCTCGCCATGGACATATCGTGATCACATCAGGCAACTTGACACGGTTGGCTGTGCTGGGAAGCACTATCCGCGTTGCATAAGTCTCCACACCATTCGAAGGAACGAATCATGCAGAATCCCTTCCGTGTAATGATGCTGGTCGGCGGACTGGTGCTCGGTTCGTCGGCACACGCCGCCGATAGCTGGGTCATTTTCGCCGGTGGCGACAAGCCCAATCGCGAGGCGTGGGTGGTGGATGCGCAAACGCTCAGCAGCCGCTCGGACCTGATGGCTTTCCTGCAGACCGCCACGCAGGAAGAGCAGAACGCGTACCTGAAGCAATTGCGCCGAAAGAAGCCGCCAAAGCCCGGCGAGCGCGTTGCTGGCCCGGATCCGGTATACGAGATCCAGGTCAATACTGTTTACGAGAACGCGACCAAGCCGAATCGACTGATCAGGAAGTACTCGGTGAACTGTGCGCGTAACACTGTGGCCATGAAGATGAGTCTGGTGCAATGGCGCGACCGTGCAGTTGAGGATGTTCCACCGGAGAGATTCGATCCGACCAGCGAGGCGGTCGAGCCGTGGCAGGTGCAACTGGTGCGGTTTGCCTGTCTCGTCGGGCCTGACCCCGAGGCCAAAGTGCCTGCGGAAATGATGAAGCGGGGCTTCCTGCCCATCGGTGACGTAGGCCAATCACCCGCGAATTTCGTCTGGGGGAACCTCTGGAAGGACGGCACGCGTCCGGCGTTCACCTATCGGCCGACCGACGCCGAGCTGGACCGTATTGAGCGTAACCTGGAAGCAAACCTGGCACGCGGTCAGCGAGAAACGACCCGCGTGCTGGATGAGTCGGTTCGTGCAGCCAACCGTGTGGGTCGCAACAACCTCATGGACATGTGGATCGGCAAGACCGAGCAGGAGTTCGTGCGGACATGGGGAACGCCGGACCGCGTGGAGAACGGGTCTGATGGATCACGCACCTTGTACCTCCATCGTGGTGAGCGCGTTCAGGGGTTGAACGTATACGGGCATGTCGTCAGTGACGTGAACAATCGCTGCGATATCACGGTGCTGACGATGGACGGCTACATCCGTGACTACGCCACCCAAGGGGCTACCTGCGCGCAGCAATTGCGCTGACCGCGATTGTCGGCCACGGCCACGGCCTGAGGCTGTCAGGAGGCAGGAAAGCCATGAGACGAATCCAATACGTTTCTAGCCGTGACTTCTGTGGATTGCAGGCCTGCTGCCTTTTCCTGTCTTGGCGGAAGGCAATCGCACACCGGGCAGGTATCCAATAGGTGGCCAGGGCGTGCCGGGCTGCGCGGCCATCCGGCGAGCATCACGGACCCTGCGTGCAACATCCCGCGCGGGGCGGTTCAATGAAACCGCCAGCGTTGTCGCTGTCATTCCGGAGCAGCGCGCGGTCGTTGTCGCCCTGCTGCAATGCAGCGCGAAGGCGGCATGGAAGCAGATGTCACAGGATCAGTGCAGGATTGCCACCAGGGTCTGCACGGCGCGTCTGTTCATCAGGTAAGGCACCGTTCACGCTTAGCCCATTTTTTTTGTGATCAATTCCGCTATTCGCTTTCCCTGCTCTTCGACGCAATAGACCTCCTCGCGCTAAGCTTTCCCGGCGTCAGAAAAATGACGCTTCGGCGCTACCGATTGCAGGAGCTTTTCCGTCCATGAGGACCCTGTCTGCCCGTCCGACGGGTGACGTTTGCCACCATCGCTGCCACGGTGCTCCCGGAGCTATCATCCGCATCTGCAGGGTGACCGGCGCGGCCGGGCAACGCCACCGTGCCCGTCATCAACGCGGGCATCGGCAAGACGACATTGAAGGAGTGGGAGGGGATGGACGACAGGTTTGGCGCACACATGGACGATGCCCTGGCATTCGTTCCGTCCGGTGCGAACCTGCTGGAAGCCGTCAGGGGCGAGCTCAACGGCGATGGCATCGAGTACCAGCTGCTGGTCATCGACCAGCCGACGCCGGAAGGGCTGGTGCCCGGCCAGCACGGACCAAACCGGGTGCTGCTGTTGCTGCGCGGTGACGGGCGCGGGCGCTGGCAGCTGGCCGCGCGCAACGACAAGCTGGTGCCGTGTTCCACCCGCGGTGGCCTGGCTGGCGACCCTTTTGCGTATGCAATGGTTGAGGAAGACACCTTCAGCGTGATCACCAACGGCGGCAGCCGCGAGCGCTGGAGCAGCACGTACCGGTTCCGTTACGCATCGGCGGACAAGGCGTGCTGGGTGGATGGGGTGAGACGCAAGGTCGTGGATATCGAGACAGAGGCGACCAACATCCGGGATTTCTCGGTGGCGGAACTGGGCAGGGTACGGTTCGAGGACTTCGACCCGTCCAGTGTCGCCGAGGTGTCGCTTCCATGAGCCAAGCTCCAACCGGCGGAAAGGAATCCGCGCTGATGAACATCCAGGAGTTGCACTGTGTCGACCGATAGAGAGTCGCAACTGCTGCGGCAGGCGACGAAAGCCGGCATCGACTCCCCCCTTGAACTGGCCAATTTCATGGCCCAGGCAGGGCACGAGTCGCGCGGCTTGAGCCGGCTCAACGAGAGTTTCAACTATACCCGGGGCATCTCGCAGATCCCGGTCGAAGCGGCGTGGCGCAATGGCACCGAGGCGCTGGAGTCCGCGCGCCAGGAAGCCCTGCGAGGGCGTCCGGATGATCTGGCTGAGCTGATGTATGGCGGCCGGATGGGCAATGACGCGCCCGGAGATGCGCTCAAGTACCACGGGCGCGGTTATCTGCCGCTGACCGGCAAGGAAAGCTACGAGCGCGCCGGCACTGCGCTGGATCTGGATCTGGTCAACCAGCCCGAGCTTGCATCGCAGCCGGAACATGCAGGTCGCATCGCGGTGTGGCAGTGGCAGAACCGTGTGCCGGAACACGCGCGCGAGGACGTGCGCGAGGCTACGTACGCCATCAACGGTGCCGTCAACGGGGTGGAGGACCGGCTCAAGCGTTTCGAAGCGTGGCAGCAGAAGCTGACCCCGGAGGTGATGGACCGGCTTGCCCGCGGCGAAGTGGGCGAACCTGCACAGTTGCCTGAGCGCGCGCGCGACATGTCCGATCCGGCCCATGCCGGCAACCGGTTGTTCACCGACGCGCGGGGTCATCTGCAGCAGTTGGGGCCGCAGAGTGGCCTGCGCAGCCAGCAGGAACTGGACAATGCGGCCGGAGCCTTGGCGTTGAGCGCACAGAAGGCAGGGATGAGCCGTATCGATCACGTGGTGGCCGGTACCGACGGCAGGGCGCTGTTTGCGGTGCAGGGCGTCATGGGGGACCCGGCGATGCAGCGCTCGATGGTGCAGCGTGAGGCCGCTGCCCAGCTGCCGCTCGAGCAGAGCAGCCAGCAGTTGGCGGCTGAAGCCTCTTCCCGACAGGAACAGACCGCTTCGGTCACCCGCGAGCAGGAGCAGAACCGCCCGCGATCGCTGTAATCTGGGCACCGCCCGGCAGGTCGGAGACCGGCGGGCCCATCGCACGACACCGAGCACCCTCGGGTGCCTACATGGATCTCTTTGTAAGGACACAACATGCGAAACACTTTCCTGCGTTCCCAAGCGGCCCAGCGTGGCCGCGCTCCGGCACTGTGGCTGCTGCCGCTGGGACTGGCTGCCGCCATGGCCCACGCACAGCAGGCACCGGACGCCCCGGCGGCTCCGGCCGTCGAGGAGGCGGTGCCAGCACCGGTAGTGGCCGCAGCTGACGCGCAGACGCCCGCTGACACCGCAACTGATGCCGTAGCTGCACCGGCTCCCGTCGCCGCGCCTGAACCGGTGCCTGCCGTGGTGGCTGCACCTGTGCCTACGGCGGAGTCGTCCATGCCGCCCGCACCCGCAGCGCAGCCGGCGGCGGCGACGGACGTCGCTCAAGAAGCTGTTGCCGCCGAACCCGCGATTGCGCCAGCGCCCGCAGCAGCACCGGCACCACCAGCGGCCGAAGCTGCCTCCACCAATGCTGCGCCAGCTACGCCTGTCGCAACAGCCGCTGTCGCAGCCCCATCGCCGGCTCCCGCGCAGGTGCCTGCGCCCGTTGCCGCTGCTGCACAGGTGCCCGACGCCGCACTGGCCCCGGCACCCGTTCCGCCGCCGGCCCCAGCCCCCGTCGCACCGCCGATCATCCCGCTGGCACCGGACCAGGCCGCCGAGCGCCAGCTCGGTGCGCGCTGCCCGGTCGATCTGGCCGGTCGCCTGGCGCCGCAGGGTGATCTGATGATCGGCGCCTGCCAGGGCACGCTGCCGCCGCACCTGGCGGCGCTGCTGGTGGCATTGCCTGAGCAGGACATCCACCTGCCGCGCAGCTGGCGCGAGCGCGAAGTGCGCCAGAAGGCGTGGTTCAAGGCCGTGGCCGGCATGGGCCAGCGCCCGGACTTCATCGCCCGCCTGGGAGACATCTGGGTGCGTTCGTTTGAAGGCGCGGATGCGTCGACGACCACCTACCTGGTCTCGGCGCCGTTCGACTGTGCCGATGGCGCACTTCCAAACGAGAACACCGCAGAGCCCGTCCGACTCGCAGCCGGCAGTTGCGGGCAGGCCTACGTCCGCCAGCGCGTGTACCAGGTGGGCAGCGATGGCGTCCCGCAGGACATCACTGCAATGGCAATGCCGGCGGCACCGTCGATCGCCGAGGCCGATCGTGCCCGTCACCGCACCCGCGAAGGCAAGATCAGCCTCGACCACAGCAAGTTGCAGTACGGGCCGGCCATGCGCTGGTTCGTGCAATACCCGGAATCACCGCAGAAGACCGGTCCGCACAGCTTCAGTGACTGGAACCGCGAACATCTGGCCTTTGTGGTGTGGAACGGCACCCGCTTCGAGCTGCGCGATACCGTGACGCGCGCGCAGTGGCCGTGTGATCCGGTGGCGCCGGGCGACAAGGCCTGTGGCGGCTTCCCGGACTCGGGCCCGGATGCGTACGTGCTGGCAGGGCCGGCGGCGAACTCGGCGGTCTCCAGCCCCTGATCGACCGGAGAAATGACGGGAGCCGGCAGTGCCGGCTCCCGTTTTCATTCCAGCAAGCGTCTCAGGCGTGCAGGCTGCGCTGGGTCGCTTGGGTCTGTTCCAGCTGCTGCTCGCGTGCAAGGGCTTGGCCGGCAGCCTGCTGCTCGATGCGCTGGCTGCTCTGCTCCAGCGGCGTGTTCATCGCGCGGGTGGTGTCGACGGACACGCGCAGATGGCCGGGGTCACCGCCCTCACCCTGCAGGGCGAAGCTGCGTGACGCGTCGGCACTCATCAGTACCTCGTCGATCCGCTGTCCGCCGGCGGCATGCATTTCCGCAGCCAGCGAGCCTGCCAGTTGCGCGCTCATGCCATCGGGTGTGCGGCCGACGCGGGCGTCCTGTGCGTGCACGCCGCGCAGGGCATCATTGAACAAGGGGTTGCCGACGTGGCCGGCGTCGTCGATGCGCAGCATGCCGATCGGGCGCCCCTGCCTTTCGGCTTCACGGCGCGCGGGTTCGCCCGGCTCCAGGGGGCCACGCAGATGGTCGAAGAGATCCTTGACGCCGCCCGGCAGGCCGCGCGTACCGGTGGTGACGCCACTGCGCAGCAGTTCCATCTTGTCCCGGTACTCGTCGATCATCTTGATGTTGTCGCGTGCCAACGCCTGCGTCTCCGGCCTGCCCAGCACCGAGTCTTCGCCGAGGAAATTGACCAGCTTGTGCGAACCGAAGGAGTTGGCGGCCGCGCCCAGTGCGCTGTCGGGAATCAGGATGCGCAGGCGGCTGTTGCTGAAGCCCCAGTCGCCCAGCGTGTCGATCTCCTGGGGCGTGGCGTACACGCGCACCTGGCCGAAGTGCGGCGAAGCGGCGCTGACCGGGTCGGCTGCCATGACGTGGTTGACAACGCTGGTGCCGCCTTCGGGAATGCGGTAGCCAAGACTGGCCGCGCCATAGGCGTTGAAGGTCTCGCCCTTCAGGTTGTAGTGGTGCGCGCTGATCTGGGCCAGCGCGCCGCCGAGCGAATGCCCGGTGACGGTGACCTCAGGTGCCTGGCCGAGGTCGCGTCCTTCCTTGGCAGCGTAGGCGAGGGCGCGCTGGGTCAGTGCCAGCGCATCGGCGGCCTGCACGTTGTAGCGGGCGACCACCATGCCGCCATCGGCGAGGAGGACATCGCGGGCGATCTGCTCGGTGCCGCGATGGGAGACCACGATCTCCTGCGTGTCCACGCGCTGGTAGATCGTGCCTTGATAGCCATTGAAGCGGTTGCTGACGTGCTCGAGCACCTTGTAGTCATGCCCGTTGAGGGAGACATGCTCTTCCTGTCCGGGTGCGCGGCGACCGACTTTCAGGTCGCGATAGGCATCGTTGGACAGCGCGGCGTAGTCCTGGCTGCCGAGGGTCACGGCTGCACCTCATCGGCCGTCAAGGTGGCAGAGAACAGCGTGTCCTGCAGTTCCGGGCGGAACCGGCTGGCGTCCTTCTGGCCGGTAGCGCCGTAGTCGGGCAGGTCCGCCACGCGTGGGTAGTCGCCCTGCGGATAATGGCGCGTCTCACTCTGGCCTTTGACGAACGGATCGGCCTCGATGAAGGACAGGAAGCGCGTCTCGCCATCGGCGCCGGTCGCCTTCAACATCGCGCCGGCGCCACTGAAGGCCCAATGGCAGACGCCGCGGCCGTAGTAGTCCTCGTCGAGCATGCGGTCCAGGTAGACGGTGCCGCGGTACTCGTTGTCGGTGACCCTGCGCAGCGTCACCGGCTCCTGGCTGGTGATGCGGGCGGGAGCGCCGGTGGCGGGCTCGATGTAGCCGCACTGCGCTTCGTTGCTGACATCGTACTGGGCAACGCCTTCGACCACGGCAAAGCTGCCCGGCGGGTTGTGCAGGCGCAGTACCAGTTCATAGGCTTTGCGCGGTGAGGGGTTGAGCTTGGCCAGGCCACGTCCTCCCTGGGCGACGTCGGACTCGGCGGAAGCAAGTTCCTGGTTCATGGCGGTCTCCGGGCTGCAGGCAATCAGTAGAAGCAAGGCAAGACACGGGAGGGATGTACGGCGCACCTTCAGCCTCCGGTCGGAGGAGTGAGCGCGTTCGCGACGGGGCACGCTGCGGGCGACGAAAGTGCGCGCCGCACTGGCGAGGAAAGACGGGCAATCACGGCATGTCTCCTTTCCTTGGTGACCACGATCCCGGACTCGGGAAGGCTAGATTGCGCGATTCTCGCGGCAGAAAAGTGAAATAGTCGAAATTTTGACGCTATCAAACTGGATTGGATGCAGCGAACTGTGATTCGTATCCGGATTTCACACGTGGGGTACAGGCATCAGGCGCGGGCCGTTGCTTCCTCGATGCGGCATGATCAAGGTGCTTACTCCGTTCCGACGACGTGCCGACGATGCTCTCCATCCGCCCTGAAATGCCCGCAGACGCTGCTGGAATCTACTTCCTGACCGAGGCGGCCTTCCGCAACGCGCCGCACAGCAGCCACACCGAACACCACATCGTCGACGCATTGCGTGAGCGTGGCGAGCTGAGCATCTCGCTGGTGGCAGAGGATGCGGGCCAACTGGTGGGTCATGTCGCGCTGTCCCCGGTCAGCGTGCAGGACGGCAGCCAGGGCTGGTTCGGGCTCGGGCCGATTTCGGTGCTGCCGCAGCAGCAGGGGCGCGGCGTGGGCACGGCATTGATGCGGGCCGCGATCGAGGCTCTGCGCAAGAGGGGCGCGCGGGGCTGCGTGCTGTTGGGCGAGCCGGCCTACTACGGGCGCTTCGGCTTCCGTGCCGTGCCGGATCTGGTACTACCCGGCGTGCCGGCGGCGTATTTCCAGGCCCTGTGCCTGCAGCCACCGATGGCACAGGGGGAGGTGCGTTACTCGCCGGCGTTCGACGTGGTTGCCTGACCGGGGAACGGCCGGCGTTCCAACCGCCGATCAACCTGGATGGCGCAGGTGGATGAGGGGATACGGACGACCCTGCGAATCCACCGGCGAGCGTCCGGTTTCGATGAAACCCATGCGCCGATAGAAGCCCACGGCCTGCGCATTCTGCGCGTTGACGTCGGTGGTCAGTTGCGGCTGCAGTGCCAGCGCATGCTGCAGCAGCTGGCGGCCGATACCGGTTCCGCGCACGTCGGGATCGATGAACAACGCTTCCATGTGCGAGCCGTCGATCAGCATGAAACCCTGCGGCTGGTCCTGGTCGCCGACGGCCACGACCATCGGGGCCTGTGGCAGGAAGCAGGCAACTTCAGCGTCGATAGCCTGACGGTCTTCGGTACTGAGGAAATCATGGGTGGCGTCGACGGCCCGGCGCCAGAGATCGACGAGAGCGTCGCCATCGGTGGTGCGGGAAGGGCGCAGGGTGGTCATGGGATCGGCCAAGGTGCTTTGCAGTACCCGGATTGTACCGGTGCGACACCCGCAAACAGAAAGCCCCGCCGAAGCGGGGCCTTGGATGTCACCGTTCGCTGCGCCTTACTGCACGGTGCAGCCGGACAGTGCCGGGAAGCCGATGACTTCGCCATTGCCGGTGCAGGCCAGCGTGACCTTCTGGCCCTTCTTCAGGCTGGCAGCCACGTCCTTGGACAGGTCGCTGGCCTGTACGAAGCCGAACGGCTTGGCGCTCAGCTGCACGACCGGCTTGTCCATGAAGTCCGAGCTGATCGAGTCGACCGTGCCGGAAACGAGCAGCGCCTTGCCCTTGTACTTGCCATCGGCAGCGATCTCGTTGTCCTGGTAGTCGCTGAACATCGTGGTGGCGGTCACTTCCACAGCCGAGGCGGAGGCCGCAGCGGCATCGTTGGTGACGGCGGTGGCTGCCGGTTCTGCAGGCTTGGCGGCAGCGTCTGCCTCCGCGGCGGCGGACGAGACGCCGGCTTCAGCAACGGCCGCATCGTACTGGCCCTTGCTCTGCGCGCTGATGCCGCTCACGGTGCCGGCAAAGATCGCCAGGCCGACGAAGTACACGATCGGCGAAACGATGATCGAGCCCAGCAGCTGGAACAGGCCCTTCATGGCGCCGCCCTTGGCCATCGCGACGATGGCGAGGATGAAGGCCACCAGGTTCAGCGGCCAGCCCAGGAACAGGCCCAGGCCGGGGAACGGGACGAGGAAGCACAGCCAAGCGATCGCCAGCGTGATCCATGCGGCTTTTCCGGCAGGGCTGGCCTGCACGGTGGTTTCTGCAACTGCGTTCAAAACTACCCCCTGTAGAGATCGAAAGGTGAAATCGCTGCCAGCAAGCAGCAGTGCACAGTCGTCAGATGACGAAAACGCGGTCGTAGCGTGAAGGAGTCTTCACGGCAGATCAAGCGGCGATGCAGCGTTTGCCGGTGCGGCGCTTCGCATCCGCGCAGCGGAAGCGCCAAAAGGCCTGCGTTACACTACGCGCGCGCTCATTCCTTGAATCCGGAGAAACGCCATGACTGATACCTTGGGCGTGCCGGTGCACGACGTCGACGAGAGCTGGATGCGCCACGCATTGGCATTGGCCGAACGTGCGCAACGCGAGTTTGACGAGATCCCGGTCGGTGCGGTGCTGGTGGGTGCCGACGGTCAGCTGCTGGGCGAGGGCTGGAACCTCAACATTGCCTCGCACGATCCCAGCGCGCATGCCGAGATCGTGGCCATGCGCGAGGGCGGGCGGATGCTGGCCAATCACCGCCTGATCGGCAGCACCCTGTATGTCACCCTGGAGCCGTGCGCGATGTGTGCGATGGCGATCGTGCACGCACGCGTGGCGCGCCTGGTCTACGGTGCCAGCGACCCCAAGACCGGCGCCTGCGGCAGCGTGTTCGATCTGGTCGCTGATGCCCGCCACAATCACCGCGTGGAGGTCCATGCCGGCGTGCTGGCCAAGGAAGCGGGCAACCGCCTGACCAATTATTTCAGGGCCAAGCGTGGCAAGCCGCCGCTGCTGCTGGAGGACCACGCTGGCGAGGGCTGAGTGGCGAAAGGGTATGATGGCCGCCACTTCCCTTTACCGGCCGGCCTCGTGCCTGCCCAGCAACGAGGCGACACGATGGCAGAGAACGGCGCGGCCAACGAGCGGCTGATTTGGATCGACCTGGAAATGACCGGGTTGGATACCGACAACGATTCGATCATCGAGATCGCCACCGTGGTCACCGATGCCCAGCTCAACGTGCTGGCCGAGGGCCCGGAGTTCGCCATCCATCATCCGCTGGAAACGCTGGAAGCGATGGACGAGTGGAACCGCAACCAGCATCGTCGTTCGGGCCTGTGGCAGCGCGTCATCGACAGCACCACCACGCTTGGCCAGGCCGAAGCGCAGACCGTGGCCTTCCTGGCGCAGTGGATTCCGGCCGGCGTGTCACCGATGTCGGGCAACTCCATCTGCCAGGACCGCCGCTTCCTGCACCGGCAGATGCCGCGGCTGGAAAAGTACTTCCACTACCGCAACCTCGACGTGTCCACGGTGAAGGAACTGGCCAAGCGCTGGGCGCCAAGCGTGGCTGCGGGCGTGGGCAAGAACAGCAACCACACCGCACTGAGCGATGTGCACGATTCGATCAACGAACTGCGCCACTACCGCCAGTTCATGGGCGCGCTGTCGGGGCTGCCGAGCCCGTGAGGGGCAGTGCCGGCCGCTGGCCGGCAATCGCCTGATCGCCGCCGGCGGCGCAGGGTTGTCGTCCAGCGGCCGGCACCACCCTGCGTTCAACTCCCTGGCGCTAAGATCGGCCGCATGAACGAGCCCATCCTGCTGCCCCGCGATATCGCCCACGACGCTGGTGACTGGTCTGACCTGCAGCGGGCGGTAGCGCTGCTGGAAGCCCCCACGATCACCGCGCGCATGGCCAACCTGGTCGGGACGCCGCTGGAGTTCGCGGTGAAGGCGCTTCCCACCTCGGTGTCCAACCGCATCCACGGTGCGGTGCAGGCGGCGTTGTCCAAATCGGTGCAGGCCGCGCTGTGGAGCATGGACAACACTCCTGGCAAGGGCGCCTCGACACGTTGGCACAAGCTGGCGGCGGCGACGTCCGGTGCGGTGGGTGGGGCGTTCGGTTTCGCTGCGCTGTTCATCGAGCTGCCGGTGTCGACCACGATCATGATGCGCGCGGTAGCCGACGTTGCCCGCAGCGAAGGCTTCGATCTATCGCAGTTCAGCACCCGCCAGGCCTGCCTGGAGGTGTTCGCACTGGGCGGCAATTCGCCGCGCGACGATGCCAGCGAGACCGGCTACTACCTCGCCCGTGGTTTCACCACCGATGTCATGCGCCACCTCTCGGCCGAACTGGCCGGGCGCGTGGTGACCGGACGTGACCTGACCCTGGGCGTGGCGCCGAAGGAAGCCGGCAAGCTGCTGGCCAAGCTGGTGGAAAAGGTCGCCGCCCGTTTCGGCGTGGTGGTCACCGAGAAGTTTGCCGCGCAGGCGGTACCAATCGTCGGTGCGGCGGCCGGCGCGACGCTCAACACCATGTTCACCGACTACTACCAGGACATGGCCCGCGGCCATTTCATCGTGCGCCGGCTGGAGTTGAAGTACGGCGAAGAGGTCGTGCGCGCCTGCTATGACCGTGTCGCCCACGGCGGGGCGTTGATCGAGCCGACGTTGTAACGATGGGGTCGGAGCCCTTTCCTGCGGAAAGGGATCCGACCCCGACCGCCGCAGGGAAGGGCTCTGACCCTTGCCTGCCAGGCACAACTGTTTTGCGTGGACGCGCCTGTTGCGCGCGCAGCGCCATCCCCATCCTTGCCGGCAATCCCCCGCAAGAGAGTGCCGCCATGTTGTTCACCCCCCACCGCCTGGGCGCGCTGACGCTGCCCAACCGTATCGTGATGCCACCGATGACCCGCTCGCGTGCGGCGGCCGGCAATGTCGCCACCGCGCAGATGGCCGAGTACTACGCCCAGCGCGCTGGTGCCGGGCTGATCGTCAGCGAAGGCACCCAGATCAGCCCGCAGGGCCAGGGCTATGCCTGGACCCCGGGCATCCACAGCGACGAACAGGTGCAGGGCTGGCGCAGGGTCACCGATGCCGTGCACGCGGCGGGTGGGCGCATCTACGCCCAGCTCTGGCATGTCGGCCGTGTCTCCCATGTGGCCCTGCAACCGGACGGTGCGGCGCCGGTCTCTTCCTCGGCACTGCTGGCCGACGGGGTGAAGGTCTTCGTCGACCCGACCGGCGCCGGTCCGGAATCCGGCGTGGGCGAAATGATCCAGCACTCGATGCCGCGCGCGCTGGGTGAGGACGAGATTCCGGGCATCGTGGCCGACTATGCGCAGGCCACCCGCAATGCACTGGCTGCCGGATTCGATGGCGTCGAGCTGCACGGCGCGAACGGCTATCTGATCAACCAGTTCATCGACTCGCAGGCCAACCAGCGTACCGACGGCTATGGCGGCGCGCTGCGCAATCGCCTGCGCTTCCTGCGCGAGGTGGTGCAGGCGGTGGTCGATGTTGCTGGCGGCGAGCGTGTCGGCGTGCGTCTGGCGCCGCTGACCACGCTGCAGGGGGCGGTGGATGACACGCCGCAGGCGACCTATCTGGCTGCCGCACACCTGCTGGGCGAGCTGGATGTGGGTTACCTGCACATCGCCGAGGCCGACTGGGAGGATGCCCCGTTGATGCCCGTCGCGTTCAAGCAGGCGCTGCGGATGATCTATCCGGGCACGTTGATCTACGCCGGCAAGTACTCCGCCGAGCGTGCCGCGCAGGCGCTGGAGGAAGGCTGGGCGGACCTGATCGGCTTCGGTCGACCGTTCATCGCCAATCCCGATCTGCCCGAGCGCCTGCGCAGCGGCGCGGTGTTGAATTCGCCCGATCGCGCGACGTACTTCGGTGGTGGCGCGGCGGGATTCACCGACTATCCGGTGCTGGAAGAGGAAGTCGAGGCCTGAAGCAGCGTCCGCCGGGCATGGCCCGGCGCTACCGATGACGGCGGATGGGTGCCGGCCACTGGCCGGCACTGCCGATCAGGGCTTGTCGCGCACCAGTGCGTCGGCCTCGACCACGCCACCATCCTTGCCATGCAGGTACAGGTGCATGTCCTGCTGCGGATACGGGATGTTGATGCCGGCCTTGTCGTAGCCCAGCTTGATCTGTTCGAGCAGGGTGACCTTGGTGCCAAAGTGATCGGCCGACTTCACATAGCAGCGGATGCCCAGATTGATCGCGTGCGCACCCAGCTCGTACACCACCACGTCCGGTGCCGGCGTCTGCAGCACGCGCGGGTCGGCCTTCATCAGGGCCAGTGCGGTATCACGCGCCAACTGGATGTTGTCTTCGTAACCGATGCCCACCACCAGCTCGACGCGGCGGGTGGGCTCTGCGGTGAGGTTGATGATCGGTGCGGCGGTGATCAGCGTGTTCGGAATGGTGGTGTGCTGGTTGTCCGCGCCGGTGATCACGGTCTGGAAAATGCGTACCTCGCGTACCGTGCCGGTCTGCCCGGCGATGGTCACCACATCACCCACGCGGAACGGACGCAGGGTCACCAGCATCACGCCCGAAGCAATGTTCGACAGCGAATCCTTCAGCGCCAGGCCAACGGCGAGGCCGGCGGTACCGAGCACGGCCAGCAGCGGAGTGATCTGCACGCCCAGCGTACCGATGGCCAGGATCACCACGATCACCAGCGAAGCCGCGTAGACCACGTTGCGCAGGAAGCTGCCCAGCATCGGGTCCACGCCCATGCGCGAGGTGGCGCGCGGCATGGCATTGGACAGCCGTCGTGCCAGCCACATGCCGACCAGCAGCACCACGATCGCGGCCAGCAACGGCACGCCGTAGGTCTCCAGCAGGCGTTCCCAGTCGAGTGAGCGGGACCAGGAGGTCGTGGCGGGGGAGGGTGGGGCAGCGGCGATCATGCGGACTCCTTTGCAACGGGAACAGGTGCGACGGGAACATGGCGTACGCGGACGCCAGAAACAGCAAGCCCCGCAGAGGCGGGGCTTGCGTGCAGCTTCAGTATGGGCAGGCGTCGATGAAAGCGACGTCAGCCATCACACGTCAACAGGTCAACCCTTGGCCTTCAACTTGGCCAAGCGCAACCAGGTATCGACCACGGTATCCGGATTCAACGACACCGACTCGATGCCTTCCTGCATCAGCCATTCGGCCAGATCCGGATGATCGGACGGGCCCTGGCCGCAGATGCCGACGTACTTGCCCTTGGCACGTGCCGACTTGATCGCCATCGACAGCAACTTCTTCACCGCCGGGTTCCGCTCATCGAACAAGTGCGCCACGATCGACGAATCGCGGTCCAGGCCGAGGGTCAGCTGGGTCAGGTCGTTGGACCCGATCGAGAAGCCGTCGAAGATCTCCAGGAACTCATCGGCGAGCAGTGCGTTGGACGGCACTTCGCACATCATGATGATCTTCAGGCCGTTCTCGCCCTGCTTCAGGCCGTTCTGGGCCAGCACCTCGACGACCTTGCGGCCTTCTTCCAGGGTGCGCACGAACGGGATCATGACCCACAGGTTGTCCAGGCCCATCTCGTTGCGCACGCGCAGCACGGCCTTGCACTCCAGCGCGAACGCGGCCGAGAAGCTCGGATCGACGTAACGGCTGGCGCCGCGGAAGCCGATCATCGGGTTCTCTTCGTGCGGCTCGTAGTTGCTGCCGCCGATCAGGTTGGCGTACTCGTTGGACTTGAAGTCCGACAGGCGCACGATCACCGGGTTCGGCGCGACCGAAGCGGTCAGGGTGGCGATGCCTTCGGCCAGACGGTCCACGTAGAAGCCGACCGGGTCGGAATAACCGGCGATCTTCTCGTCGATCTTCTTCTTCGTCGCCGCATCCTGGCGGTCGTATTCCAGCAGCGCGTTGGGGTGGATGCCGATGTGGCTGGCGATGATCATTTCCAGGCGCGCCAGGCCGATGCCCGCGTTCGGCAGCTGGCCGAAATCGAAGGCACGTTCCGGGTTGGCCACGTTCATCATGATCTTCAACGGTGCCGGCGGCATGTTGCCCAGATCGGTGGTGGTGCGCTCGAAGCCGAGCTTGCCTTCGTAGATGAAGCCGGTATCGCCTTCAGCGCAGCTGACGGTGACCAGCTGGCCATCCTCGATGACCTTGGTGGCGTTGCCCGAACCGACCACGGCCGGCACGCCCAGCTCGCGCGCGATGATCGCCGCGTGGCAGGTACGGCCGCCGCGGTTGGTGACGATCGCCGAGGCACGCTTCATCACCGGCTCCCAATCGGGATCGGTCATGTCGGCGATCAGCACGTCGCCCGGCTGTACGCGGTTCATGTCTTCCAGCGTCTTCACCACACGCGCCACGCCGGCACCGATCTTGGCGCCCACGGCACGGCCTTCGGCGAGAACGTTGCCGCCCTTCTCGGTCAGCGCGAAACGCTCGATCTGGGTGGCATGGCTGCGCGACTTCACGGTCTCCGGGCGCGCCTGCACGATGAACAGCTTGCCGCTGACACCGTCCTTGGCCCACTCGATGTCCATCGGGCGGCCGTAGTGCTTTTCGATGGTCAGCGCCTGGCGCGACAGTTCGGCCACGTCTTCATCGTTGATCGAGAAGGTGGTGCGCAGTTCGGCCGGGGTGTCCTCGATCCTGACGCGCTCGCCGGGGACATCCGAGTACACCATGCGGATCGCCTTGCTGCCGAGCGAGCGGCGCAGGATCGCCGGCTTGCCGGCCTGCAGGGTGGGCTTGTAGACGTAGAACTCGTCGGGGTTGACCGCGCCCTGCACGACCATTTCGCCCAGGCCGAACGAGGAGGTGACGAACACCACGTCGCGGAAGCCGGATTCGGTGTCCAGGGTGAACAGCACGCCGGACGCGCCCACGCCCGAACGCACCATCAGCTGCACGCCTGCGGACAGGAACACGTCCTCGTGCTTGAAGCCGTGGTGCACGCGGTAGGCGATGGCACGGTCGTTGTACAGCGAGGCGAACACTTCCTTGACCTTGTGCACGACGTCGTCGGCACCGGTGACGTTGAGGAAGGTTTCCTGCTGGCCGGCGAAGGACGCGTCGGGCAGGTCTTCGGCGGTGGCCGAGGAACGCACGGCCACGGCCACGTCGCCGCCGCCGTTGTCGGCGCTCAGCTTGGCGTAGGCGGTGCGGATGTCCTGGTCCAGCTGCGGCTGCAGCGGTGCATCGATCACCCAGCCGCGGATTTCCTTGCCGGCTGCGGTCAGCGCGTTGACGTCCTCGACGTCCAGCGTGGCCAGCTTGTCGAAGATGCGCTTGGACAGGTCGTTGTGCGCGATGAAGTCCTTGAAGGCTTCAGACGTGGTCGCGTAGCCCCCCGGAACGGAGACGCCCAGACCGGCAAGGTTGCCGATCATCTCGCCCAGCGAGGAATTCTTGCCGCCTACGCGGGCCAGGTCGGCCAGACGCAGTTCGTGCAACCACAGGATGTTCTCGTTCAAGCGCGATGCTCCGTTTGGCCATCGCCCGAGGCGGGCTTTGATGGCCGCGTCCGTAGGAAGAAGCCGATATGATGCCGGGCAGACCACCGTCGGCACAAGCTTGTGTTGGCGGCCCTTTTAGGCTTCGTAGGGGGTAAATGCGCGCATGTCGACCATCCGTCCGGTGTTCTACGTTTCCGATGGAACCGGTATCACCGCTGAAACCATTGGGCATAGCCTGTTGACCCAGTTCTCCGGGTTCAGCTTCATTACCGACCGGATGTCATTTGTCGATGACCCCGAAAAAGCCCGCGAAGCCTGTGCCCGGATCCAGGCGGCGGGGGAGCGCTACCAGGTCCGGCCGATCGTGGTGAACTCCTGCGTGGACCAGAGCCTGAGCCTGATCCTGGCCGAAAGCGGGGCGCTGATGCTGGATGTGTTCGCCCCGTTCATCGAGCCGCTGGAGCGCGAACTGTCCAGCTCGCGCCTGAACCGGGTCGGCCAGGCCCACGGCATGGTCGACTTCGACACCTACCACCGGCGCATCAACGCGATGAACTTCGCGCTGACCCACGACGATGGCATCGCGGTGAACTACGACGACGCCGACGTGATCCTTGTGGCGGTGTCGCGGGCGGGCAAGACGCCTACCTGCATCTACCTGGCCCTGCATTACGGGGTGCGCGCGGCCAACTACCCGTTGACCGACGAGGATCTGGAGAGCGACCGCCTGCCGCCCCGCCTGCGCAACTACCGGCGCAAGCTGTTCGGCCTGACCATCGACCCGGACCGCCTGCAGCAGATCCGCCAGGAGCGCCGGCCCAATTCGCGCTACGCCAACCTGGACACCTGCAAGCGCGAGGTGGCTGCGGCGGAGGTCATGTTCCAGATGGAACGCATCCCGACCCTCAGCACCACCCATACCTCGATCGAGGAGATCTCCAGCAAGGTGCTCGGCACGCTGGGGCTGCAGCGCGAGCTCTATTGACGGGGGCGCCACGACCAACGGTCGTGGCCCACCTGCGCGGTTGACGGGGCGCTACGAGCCACAGTCGTGGCCCACCTGCGCGGTTGACAGGTGCGCTACGACCCACGGTCGTGGCCTACCTGCGCGGTGGGTATCGACCGTTGGTCGATACAGGACCCCTTTGGCCGGGGCCGATCAGTCCCCACGTTGAAGGGCCAACGTGTAGGATCAACCCATGGCCCGAGCATTGCCCCGTACCGAGCGCATTCCCCGCCTGAGCCGGCTGAGCTGGCTCATGGGGCTGTACGCAGAGAACTACCGTCACCTGGTGCGCCTGTTCGCGCCGGCCGAGCTGGTGGCGGGAAGCTATGTCTCTTCGGTGGGCGATGGCCTGGACGTGCGCCTGGACGTGATCGAGTGCCACCGCTACACGGTCGAGCTGCGCCTGACCTATGACCTGGCCGACCCGGTGACCGGTGAACCGGACCCATCGGCCTTCGTCCGCCTGTACCGGGACGCGCGCCAGGCCGAGACCACCCACTGCTACGTCGGCCGCCGCTGGCAGGACACGATGGGCCTGTACCCACCGCCGGCCGAGCTGATCAGCCATCGCATGCGGATGAACACCTTCCTCGGCAAATGGCTGGAATACCTGGCCGAACGCGGCCATGGCGTGGCCACCCTGCGCCGTGATCCAGACGGCAACACCGTGGGTGCCGGCGACCGTCGCCTGTCGCTGGTGCGTTGATCGGCCATAATCCACGGCTGACCCGCCGCCGGACCCGCACATGCCGTATACCCCGATCGTCGCCACCCTGGGCTATGTGCTCTCGCCCGATCGCCGCCAGGTGCTGATGATCCACCGCAATACCCGGCCGGGCGACCACCACCTGGGCAAGTACAACGGCCTGGGCGGCAAGGTCGAGCCGACCGAGGACGTTGCCGCCGGCATGCGCCGCGAAATCGCCGAGGAAGCCGGTATCGACTGCACGGCCATGCGCCTGCGCGGCACCATCAGCTGGCCGGGTTTCGGCAAGCACGGTGAAGACTGGTTCGGTTTCGTGTTCGTCATCGACAGCTTCGAGGGTGCCCCGCACGGGGGCAATCACGAGGGCACCCTGGAGTGGGTGGACGTGGACAAGCTCGACCAGCTGCCGATGTGGGAGGGCGACCGCAACTTCCTGCCGCTGGTGTTCGATGCCGATCCGCGGCCGTTCCACGGAGTGATGCCATACCGGGATGGACGCATGCAGAGCTGGTCCTTCAGCCGGCTTTGAGGCATTCCGGGGGCCGCTGCGCTCGCCGGACATGGTCCGGCGCTACCATCCGGCGCAGCCTCGGTAGCGCCGGGCCATGCCCGGCGGGGAGAGCTTCAGCGCCGGCGCGCCAGCAGCAGGTGGAAGTGCTTTTCCCGCTGCTGGCCGTCATTGCCGGCCGTGCATTCGCGATGCGAGCGCCATGCCGTGACGGTGAAGCCGGACACCCGCAGCGCCAGCTCCACTGCGTCCAGCTCATGCAGCTCAAAGTCGGCGGCAAAGGGCAGGCTGCGCATGAATCCGGCATCGCCGAAGGCCAGGCATAGCCGGCCGCCGCGATGCAGCACCCGTGCCAGTTCATCCAGTGCCGGGGCCAGGTTCGGCCAGAAGTACAGGGTGTTGACCGCCAGCGCAGCATCGACGCTGGCATCAGCCAGGGGCAGGGCATGGGCATCACCCTCGCGCAGCGCGGCACGGCCAGCCAGGCCGCTGGCGGCAAGGTGCTGGTTGCCGGCGTCGACCATGGCACTGGACAGCTCGACACCCACGTAGCGACTGCCACTGGCCTGCAGCAGCAGCGGCGCAAAGGCGGCGTTGCCTGGACCGATTTCCAGCACCTGCTCTCCGGCAGCGACGGCCAGCAATGCGATAGCCGCCTGGTTGAGGGCGCCGTTGCTGCGGTTCATCGATTCGCCCACGGCCAGCGCGGCCTCGCCATGGGGCTGCCGCAACTGCGCGGCCAGGGTGCGTGCATCCAGCATCAACATCGTCCGTCGGTAAGGAGTCGGACGTGGCGGCGGCGGGTCCGCCGCAGACCATAGCGCTGGCGGATCGGCTTGGGAAGTAGGGAAACCCCGGCTTGTGGTGATGAGGAAATGTCCAGCGTCGCAGTCGGTGAGAACCAGTTGTCCACAGGGGGTGTGGATTACGCGTGGGCAACTTTGTGGATAAGCGCTGACAGGCGCCACCCCGCTAGGCTGTCAAGATGGGTGGCGAAAAATTCACCGCCGGTGAGGATCGGTGAGTGACGGGTGAAGGACAGGGGCAGCCCACGCTGTTGCCGGTGGCGGCGCTCGCGGTACCCTGTGGGCCTTGATGCCCCGTGAGACTTCATGAAACGTCACTTCTCGATGCTGCGCGAGTTCCATCTGGCGGACTGGTTCACCCTCGCCAACGCTTTCTGCGGCACCGGCGCGGTGTTTGCCGCAATGCGTTTCCTGCAGGATGGCGAGCGCGGCTACCTGCTGTTCGGCATGGCGCTGATCCCGCTGGCTTTCATTTTCGACGCATTGGACGGCCGCATCGCGCGCTGGCGCAAATCCAGTTCGACCCTGGGCCGCGAGCTCGACTCGCTGTCGGACGTCATTTCCTTCGGGGTCGCGCCCGCAGCGCTGGCCTATGCCTGTGGCATGCAGGGGGGCTGGGACTGGCTGGTGCTGAGCTACTTCGTCTGCTGCGGCGTCAGCCGCTTGGCCCGTTACAACGTAACCGCCGAGGCGATGAGCGGTGACGAAGGCAAGGTGAAGTACTTCGAGGGGACGCCGATTCCCACCAGCTTGGCGCTGGTGATCGTGCTGGCGATCGCCGCCGGCACCGATGCCATCGGCCACGACCTGTGGCTGGGCCAGTGGCAGATTGGCCCTTGGCAGCTGCATCCGTTGGTGCTGCTGTTCGCGTTGTCCGGGTCGCTGATGATCAGCAAGACCCTGCGCATTCCCAAGCCATGACCCAGCCCTGCGGAGGAGCGCGATGACCAGCTCGGCCAACGACGCCGGCAGCAGCGATTTCGAAAATCTGGCCCGCCAGTACTTCGGCGCTTGGGGTGATGCCTTGCGCCATGCAGCCGTGCCGGGAACCCCGGCTGGCGACGACCCGGGCAGCTGGAAGCGCCTGTTCGACTGGTGGGGCCAACTGCTGCCCGGGACCGGTGCTGCCGCGCCCGAAGAGGCAGTGCGGCGGTTCCGCGAGCAGGCTGGCAGCTGGTACGGCACCATGCAGGAAGTCGCTGCACGCTTTGCCGGCCGCGATGCCAGCAGTGCCGAGGTCGCCCAGGCCTGGCGTGAAGCGGTGAAGGGGCAGGGCGACGGCATGCTGCAGTGGATGCTGCAGGGGGCCCGCGGCAGCACCCATGTGGACGCTGCTCCGCCCGAGTTCACGGCGTGGTTCCAGCAGTTGCAGACGCTGGCTGGCCCTTGGCTGCAGAGCCCGGCGTTCGGGCCCGGCCGCGAGCACCAGGCGCGGTGGCAGGCTCTGCTGCGCGCGCAGGAGGAATACCAGCAGCATTCGCAGGCCTATGTCGAGCAGATCAAGCAGGCACTGGAAGAGGCGTTCGACCTGTTCGAACAGCGCCTGGCCGAACACGAGCAGCCCGGCAGCCAGCTGACCAGCGCCCGGGCGATGTTCGATCTGTGGATTGAAGTCGCCGAGGAGGCCTACGCCAAGGTCGCCATGTCCGAGCCGTTCCAGCAGGTGTATGCCTCGCTGGGCAACGCACAGATGCGCCTGCGCGCAGGCCTGCAGCGCGAGGTTGAACAGATGAGTGAACGTATCGGCCTGCCTACCCGCAGCGAGATGGATGCCGCTCACCGTCGCATTGCCGAGCTCGAGCGCAGCCTGCGCCGGGTGCAGGCACAGGTGGCGGTGCTTGCCGGTACCGATGCCGTCGATCCGGTTGCCCAGCCAGCGCCTGCCAGGGTCAAGCCCGTCGCGCGCAAGCCTGCAGCGAAGAAGGCTGCAGCGAAGAAGCCTGCTGCGAAGAAAGCGCCAGCGAAGAAGGTCACCACCCGCGCGACCACGCGGAAGTCGTAAGCCATGAAAGGACCGCTGGGCTTCAATGCCGATGACCTGATGCAGGAGACCCTGGCCATGCAGCGCAAGCTGATGGAGGGGTTGAAGCTGCTGCCGCAGGTGGAGGATGTCGACTATGGCGCCACCGCCCGCGAGGAAGTCTGGCGCGATGGCAAAGTGGTGCTGTATCGCTTCGTCGGCGAAAACGCGCCGGTGCGTCGCACACCGCTGCTGATCGTGTACGCACTGGTCAACCGCCCGTACATGGTGGACCTGCAGGCCGATCGGTCGCTGGTGCAGAAGCTGCTGGCATTGGGCCAGGACGTCTATGTGCTGGACTGGGGTTATCCGGACCGTTCCGAACGCTACCAGACGCTTGAGGACTATCTGCTGCGCTACATCGATGGCGCGGTGGATGCGCTGCGCGCACGCAGTGGAGGCCCGGTCGACATGCTGGGCATCTGCCAGGGCGGCGTGTTCGCCCTGTGCTACGCCGCACTGCGGCGGCAGAAGCTGGGCAACCTGATCACCATGGTCACCCCGGTCGACTTCCAGACCGCCGACAACATGTTGTCGCACTGGGCCCAGCAGGTGGATGTGGATCTGCTGGTGGATACGCTGGGCAACATCCCGGCCGATCTGATGAATGCCAGCTACCTGATGCTCAAGCCATTCCGCCTGAACGTGCAGAAGTACGTGGGCCTGCTCGACATCCTCGATGACAAGGCCGCGCTGGAGGATTTCCTGCGCATGGAAAAGTGGATCTTTGACTCGCCGGACCTCGCGGGTGAAGCCTTCCGCGAGTTCATCAAGCAGTTCTACCAGGGCAACGGCCTGGTCAATGGCACCGTACGCATCGGCGAAGAGGCGGTGGATCTGTCGCAGGTGACCCTGCCGGTGCTGAACATCTACGCCGAACAGGATCACCTGGTGCCACCGGATGCATCACGCGCGATGCGTGGCCGGCTGGGCACGCAGGACTACACCGAATCCAGTTTCCGCGGTGGGCATATCGGCATCTACGTCTCCGGCCGCGCACAGCGCGAAGTGCCGGCGACCATCGACAACTGGCTGAAGGAACGCACGCCATGAAACATTCCCCTCTGCTCGCGCTTGCTCTGGCCCTTGCGCCCGGCGTCGCCAGCGCTGCGCCGAGCGCCGATGCGCGCCGCGAGATCGCGCAGTTGATCGGAAGCCTGGATGGCTCCCAGTGCCAGTTCCAGCGCAATGGCAGCTGGTACGGTCCCGCCGATGCGCGTTCCCACCTGCAGCGCAAGTACGACTACCTGCTGAAGAAAGACATGGTCGACACCGCCGAGCAGTTCATCGAGCGTGCCGCGAGTCAGAGCAGCATGAGTGGCAAGGCGTATCGGATCCGCTGCCCCGGCCAGCCCGAACAGACCTCCGCGGTGTGGTTCGGCGCCCGCCTGCAGGCCTTGCGCCAACGCACGCCGTAGACATTGCAGGCGCTACAGTGGCAACAGCCAGTCAGCCGGGAGACCTCGCCATGAACGCTGTGCCGCGCACCCTGTCGCGCTCGCTGAACGACCGCATGATTGCCGGGGTGATGGGCGGCATCGCCCATCGTTTCGGCTGGAACCCGACCCTGGTACGGGTGCTGTACGTGGTGGTCTCGCTGGCGTCGGCCGCCTTCCCCGGCATCCTGGTCTACCTGCTGCTGTGGCTGCTGATCCCCAACGAGGCGGATTGAACACCGCGTCCCGGCCCTGGCCGATCTGGCTGCGCGCGCTGCAGGTGCTGGGCGCGCTGTGGACCGTGCCCAATACCCTGATCGGCCTGCTTGGCGGTCTGGCCGGGTTGCTGGGTGGTGCGAAGATGCGCTGGAGTGGTCGTGATTGCGCGGTGGTTTTCGATCACTGGCCCTGGGGCCCGGGCGGAGCGATCACCCTGGGCAACGTGATCCTGCACACCGGCCACGATCTGGGCATGTGCTGCCGTACTTACGCGCATCAGGCGGGGTGGGGCGTGGAGCCGTTGATCCGGCTGGATGACCATGAGCGTGCGCACGTGTACCAGTATCTGGTGCTGGGGCCGCTGTACCTGCCGGTGTATCTGCTGTGTGGTGGTGTCAGTGCGCGCAATCCGTTCGAGCGTGCGGCCGATCATTACGCGCGGTTCGGGCACGGCTGGTGGCCGTAGATTCCAGCCAACGGCGCAGCCCCTCGTGGGTGGGGCGCGAAATGCGATTCATGTGATTGGGCCGGGCGGGTGGGTTGCGCAGGGGCCGCTGCAAGTACGTCCCTGTAAGCTCGGTCGCCGCATCCATGCGGCTCACGCCCCTGCGCAACCCACCGGCCCGGCCCCTGACAGTTTCCGGGCGCGTCCAGCCACGGAGAAGAAAAAGAACAGCAACAGCGGGTCGCGCGCTGCGCTTGCTCGTATAGAGCCGAGCATGGGCTCGGCTCTACAGGAAACGGCCGGCCAGGCCGCTTTTGCTTTTGATCTTCTTTTTCTTTTCCGTGGGTGGCAGACCGCAGAAATCTGTCAGAGGGCGGTCGGGTTGGGTTCGCGGGGGTGTCCGCGGCATGGATGCCGCGGCCAAGCCTCCAGGGACGGATTCACGGCGTCCCCCGCGAACCCAACCCCGCCGACCCACCTGCGGCTTTTGCATTCCGCGACCAACCACACCTACCCACGAGGGGCTGCGCCGTTGGCTGAAACCCCCGTATTCGTTAGCCGGAAGTTAAAGATCCGTAAGCATTCTGCTGCTATCCCGCAGTCATCTGCATGCAACCGATCGTCATTAGTCTTCGTGACGTTCCAGTCAGCTTGGTCGCGGTAAGCTCTATCCCGATGAGCCAACAAGTACCGCTCATCGTGTGCAGTACGCAGTAGCAATTTGGAGGAAGACATCACATGGCAATCGTTCTTTATGTCGGTGGTAGCAAGGATGGCGAGAAGGGCGTGGTGCCCTACGGCTTCAGCAAATCCCGCGCCGACACCGCGCTGGGGCCGGAGTTCTACACGGAGCGGTTCATGGAACTGCAGGGTGTCGGCAAGGTCCGCCTGATGGCGCTGGAGAGCCTGCGTGACGACATCGTCATGCAGCGTGCCGCCCGCCACTACCGCTGACCTTCGCAGTACGCGGCAGGACGCGCTCCACCATCGCGCGTCCGCGCCGGCATCCCAGCCCCGGGGCCAGTCCGAGCCCCTTTTGCGAGGATGCCGGCGTCCCATCTGGACCCACCGCCTGAACCGCCGCTCTGTCAACGCCTTGTCCCTGCCGCCCGCGCATTGCAAGAATGGGCCTTTCCCGCAATGCGGCCCAGGCCGGAAACAATGCACGACGCCAAGCACGCCCAGCGCCAGCTCGCCCAGCAGATCGCCCAGACCATCGCCGATGAAATCGGTGCCCAGACCGCCCAGGTCAGCGCCGCTGTCGGCCTGCTCGATGAAGGCGCCAGCGTTCCGTTCATCGCCCGCTACCGCAAGGAAGTCACCGGCGGCCTGGACGACACCCAGCTACGCAATCTGGAAACCCGCCTGACCTACCTGCGCGAACTGGAAGACCGCCGTGCGGCGGTGCTGGCCAGCATCGGTGAGCAGGGCAAGCTCAGCGATGAGCTGCGCAACGAGATCCTCGCCGCAGACACCAAGAGCCGGTTGGAAGATCTGTACCTGCCGTACAAGCCCAAGCGTCGCACCCGCGCGCAGATCGCCCGCGAAGCAGGACTGGAGCCGTTGGCCGACGGCTTGTTGGGCGACCCGACACAGGACCCGCAGGTCTTTGCCGCCACGTTCGTGGATGCCGACAAGGGCGTAGCCGACACCAAGGCCGCGCTGGAAGGGGCCCGCGCGATCCTGATGGAGCGCTGGGGCGAGGACGCCACGCTGGTTGGCGAGCTGCGCAGCTGGTTGAGCGAGCAGGGCGTGATCCGTGCCCGCGTTGCCGAGGGCAAGGAAACCGAGGGCGCCAAGTACCGCGATTATTTCGAGCACGCCGAGTCGTTGGCGAAGATTCCCTCGCACCGGTTGTTGGCGTTGTTCCGTGCGCGCCGCGAGGAGATCCTGTTCCTGGAGCTGGACCCAGGCAAGGATGCCGAGGCCGGACATCAGTACGCCGAAGGGCGCGTGGCGCACAACGCCGGTATCCGCGATGCGGGGCGCCCCGCTGATCGCTGGCTGCTGGACGCCTGCCGCCTGACCTGGCGGGCCAAGCTGCACATGCACCTGCTGCTGGACCTGTTCAACCAGGCCCGTGAGAAAGCCGAAGCCGAAGCCATCGCGGTGTTCGGTGACAACCTCAAGGACCTGCTGCTGGCCGCACCGGCCGGCCCGAAAAGCGTGCTGGGCCTGGACCCGGGCATCCGCACCGGCTGCAAGATTGCCGTGGTCGACGCCACGGGCAAGCTGGTCGCCACCGACACCATCTACCCGCACGAGCCCCGCCGGCAGTGGGAGCAGTCGCTGCAGACGATCAAGCAGCTGTGTGCCAAGCACAACGTGCAGCTGATCGCGATCGGCAACGGCACCGCCAGCCGCGAGACCGACAAGCTGGCCGGTGAAGCCATCAAGGCGCTGGGTGACAACGCGCCGCAGAAGATCGTGGTCAGTGAAGCCGGGGCGTCGGTGTATTCGGCGTCGGAAACGGCGGCCAGGGAATTCCCGGACCTGGACGTGTCGATCCGTGGTGCGGTATCGATCGCGCGTCGCCTGCAGGACCCGCTTGCCGAACTGGTGAAGATCGAGCCGAAGGCGATCGGCGTGGGGCAGTACCAGCACGACGTGGATCAGTACCGCCTGGCGCGTGCGCTGGATGCGCGCGTGGAGGACTGCGTGAATGCCGTTGGCGTGTACGTCAACACAGCGTCGGCTGCACTGCTGTCGCGCGTTTCGGGCCTGTCGTCGACGGTAGCTGAGAACATCGTGCGCCACCGCGATGACAACGGTCCGTTCAAGCGTCGCAAGGACCTGCTGAAGGTGTCGCGCCTGGGCGAGAAGACGTTCGAGCAATGCGCAGGTTTCCTGCGTATCGCCGATGGCGATGAGCCGCTGGATGCATCGTCGGTGCACCCGGAAGCCTATCCAGTGGTCGAGCGCATCGTCGCCAGCACCGCGCGCCCGATCAAGGCGCTGATCGGCGACGGCAGTTTCCTGCGCGGCTTGAAGGCCGAGCAGTTCACCGATGAGACATTCGGTGTGCCGACGGTGCGCGACATCCTCAAGGAACTGGAAAAGCCGGGCCGTGATCCGCGCCCGGAATTCAAGGCGGCCCGTTTCGCCGAAGGCGTCGAGGACATCAAGGACCTGCGCGAGGGCATGGTGCTGGAAGGCGTGGTCAGCAACGTGGCCGCGTTCGGTGCGTTCGTCGATATCGGCGTGCACCAGGACGGCCTGATCCACATCTCGGCGCTGTCTGATACCTACGTGAAGGATCCGCGTGACGTGGTCAAGGCCGGCGACATCGTCAAGGTGAAGGTGCTGGAGGTGGACGTGCCGCGCAAGCGCATCGCCCTGACCCGTCGTCTGGACGACACGCCCGGCCAGGCTACCAGCCGCCCGGGCAGCCGTGACGAACGCAGCCAGGGGCAGGCGCCGCGCCGCGACGCCGGCAACCCCGGGCAGGGACGTGGCCAAGGGCGCAACCCGGGCAATGGCGGACGCCCGGCACAGGCCGCGCCGCCAGCCAACAATGCCCTGGCCGAGGCGTTCGCCCGGGCCAAGCGCAGCTGAGTCCGCCGTCCCCCTCCCGGCGCGATCCGGGCGGGGGACTTGTCGATGTTCCCCGGCAATGCGCACACTTGCGCCGGAAGGGGCGCCTGGGCCCCTGCTGTCGCTGGGGAGGCCATGCCGTCAGCACCATCCGCCCTGTTCCGTGACCGCTGTGGCTCGCCACGGCCTGCGGGCAGCTGCGTCGGCAGGGGAGGCGGCTGATGGCCGATCAGGGCAACAGCGGCAACGCACTGCTGGAGCGCCGGCTGCAGGAACTGGCCGAAGAGCGCCGCCGCCTGGCGATGATCATCGAGGGCACCGCGGCCGGCACCTGGGAATGGAACGTCCAGAGCGGGCAGATGCGGGTCAACGAACGGTGGGCCGAGATCGTCGGCTACCGGTTGGACGAACTTGAACCGATCTGCCAGAAGACCTTCATCGCGCTGGTCCATCCGGATGATCTGGCGCTGTCCGATGCGGCTCTGCAGGACCACTTCGATGGCCGCACCGACCACTATGTCTGCCTGTTGCGGATGCGCCACAGGAATGGCGAATGGATCTGGATCCACGATCGCGGACGGGTATTCGAATGGGACGGGCAGGGCAGGCCACTGTGGATGGCCGGCGCCCATGCCGACGTCACCGAACTGCAGCAGGCGCGCCAGGACGCGGCCGAAATGCGGCAGCGCCTGCAGGCGATGGTGGATGCTTCAGACGAAGTCGCGGTGATCGCGACCGACACCGATGGCATCATCACCATTTTCAATACCGGCGCGCAGCGCCTGCTAGGCTACACCGCCGCTGAAGTAGTGGGTGAGCGCCGCCTGGATGCCTTCCACGACCCGGTTGAACTGCAGGCGTGGCTGCGACCGCTGGCGACCGCCGATGGACAGGTTCCGGGTGTGTTCGAGGCACTCAGTGCACGTGCCGAGGGCCAGACGTATTCGCGGCAGTGGACACTGCTGCGCAAGGACGGTCAGCGTCGCCAGGTACGCCTGTCAATCAGCCGCATGGATGGCGCCAATGGCGAGCGCATCGGCTATGTCGGCATGGCCATCGACATCACCGAGATCCTGCAGGCGCGCGCCGAGGCTCGTCTTGCGGCGGAAAAATTCGCCGGTGCGTTTACGTCGGCGGCACTGGGCATGGCGCTGGTGTCGCTGGAAGGGCGCTGGCTGGATGTCAACGATGCGCTGTGCCGCATTCTCGGCTACACGCGCGAGGAACTGCTGCAGGTCGATTTCCAGCGGTTGACCCATCCGGCCGATCTGCAGACCGACCTGGCCCTGGTGCAGGACCTGCTGGCGGGGCGACGCACGCACTATCACCTTGAAAAGCGTTACCTGGGCCGTGAGGGCAACACCATCTGGGCACGGCTGTCGGTATCGCTGGTACGCAATGAGCGCGGTGAACCGTTGCATTTCGTGTCGCAGATCCAGGATGTCAGCGCCCAGCGCAGCAGCGAGCAGCGCCTGTTCGAAAGCGAGCAGCGCAGCCGCATCACCCTGGATGCGGTTGCCGACCTGGTACTCAGCGTGGCCCTGGATGGCCACATCGAATATGCCAACGCGGCCGCCGTGCGAATGCTTGCCGGCGATGGAGCGCTGTCGCTGGCCGGGCATCTCGTGCAGGACGTGCTGTCGTTGACCACCGAATACGCACCGCAATCGCAGCTCGACGTCAGCGTGCTGCTGGATCCGGAAAGCAACGCCGTGGATCTGCATGCCGATCTGCTGCTGCAGATGGGCACCGCCGTGGTGCCGGTTGACCTGACCCGGGCCTGGCTTCGCGACGACGAGGGCCAGGTGCGTGGTGCGGTGTGGGTCCTGCGCGATGACACCCAGCAGCGCGCACGCGAGCGCGAGGCACGGCACCTGGCGGAGATGGACCCGCTGACCGAACTGGGTAATCGCCGCGGCTTCGAAGTGCATCTGCAGCAGGCGATCACCCGGGTCGAGCGGACCGGGCAGGCGGCGTCACTGATGTACATCGATCTGGACCGGTTCAAGCCGGTCAACGATACCTTTGGTCATCTGGCCGGCGACGCCGTGCTGTGGGCCGTGGCCAGCGTATTGCGCCATGGTGTACGCGACTCGGATGTGGTGGCCCGCCTGGGCGGTGACGAATTCGCGGTAATCCTGTCCGGGTGCAGCCCGCGGCGAGCGGCGCGCATCGGCGGCGAGTTGCTGCATACCCTGGCCAACCTGTCCATTCCGTGGGACCAGCACCAGCTGCGGATCGGCGCCAGCATCGGCATCGCACCGCTTGCCGCCGGCATGAGCGTGGACCAGGCCGTCGCCGCCGCCGATGCCCAGTGCTACCGGGCCAAGGCGATGGGTCGCAACAATGTGCAGGTGCAGGGCGAAACCGGCGAACTGCCCGGTAGCTCGCCGGCGGACGGCGGCGACCTCAGCGACGGCTGATCTCAGCCTGTGAGAGGGGCGCGGCGAATACTGCGCCAACGCCCCACCTTGACAGGAAAACAACATGACGTCCTGGAACCTGAGTGCAGTCCGTGCTTATGCGCCGGCCGTTGTCGGCTGGTCCCTGGCTCTCTCCGGCTGGCTCCGGCTGGAGCAGCTGCGCAACGACCAGCAGGCCCGGATGCTGGTCCCCGTGGTGCAGTGGGGCGTGGCGCTGATGCTGCTGGTCACGCTGGGCTGCATCGTCGCTGCCAGCGTGATGATCTGGCGCGCTGCGCGTCGCGATGCGCGGCAACGTGGGTAGCGGATCTGCTGCGTTGATCAGGTGCGGGCCTCAGCGCAGCACCTCTTCGGCATCCACCAGCTGCACGTCGTGCATCATGTTGAGGTAGGCCTCGTAGTAGCCTTTGTGCGAAGCGCCAACGATGGCCAGCAGGCGCGTTCCCGGGCGCTGGCCCAGCACTTCGCGGATGTTGGCGACCATGCGCAGGTTGCGGGTTTCCCAGTAGCCTACATAGTTGCGGCCAAAGCCCTGGGGTGAGGGTTCGACCAGCGCAGCACCGAAGTCGGCCTGGTAGGCCTGCAGGCCGACGCCGGGGCGGTTGTAGGCGCGATACAGGTCCAGCACGCCATCCAGCTTGCCGATGTTGGCATACAGCGGCTCGTCGGCGTCCCGCCGTGCGTTTGCGTGCGGATTGTCCCAGGCCGACATGATCGCTTCGCGTGCTGCTTTCTCGTCCTTGGGCGGGGTTGGCGAATCGGCGGTGTGGTCGTCCACTGCCCACAGGCGCTCCAGTCCCAGCCGGGCAGCGAGGACTGCGGCCACCAGATTGGTTTCATTGCGACGGGTCAGGCTTTTGTCGAGAATCTCGACCAGCGCAGCATCCAGCCCGTCGCCGGCGACGCGCTCCTGCACAGGCAGGCGCAGCCATTGCACCTGCGCCGATCCGCGCTCGCCAGCGGCCAGGAACACCGCGGCCAAGTGTCGACGCTGCGCGGCTGTCGGGCTTGCCGGCCAAGCCGACAGCAGGCGTCCCATTTCGGCGTTCGCGCTGGGCACGTCGAAGCCGGTGGCGACGCGGGCCGCGTCGGTGTCGAAGCAGTAGGTTTCGACGCTTTCGGCATAGCGGCTGGGATTGCGACGCATGAAGTCGCACTGCAGGCCGGACAGGTTTTCGGTGGCAATCGCCTCCGGGCGCCAACGTACCAGGCGCTGCAACAACGGCTCCAGCATGGCCGGCTCGAAGGTCTTTGGCAGTTCCGACAGATGTGCTGTCCCAAGCACCAGTACTTCGTTGTGGCGACCGGCGGGTGGCCCCTTCAGCTGGTCGGGATGGAAGCTGGGGCGGAAGCCCGCGTCGCTGGCCAATGCGCCGGCACTGCACAGGCTGAGGAATATGATGGCGTTCAAGCGTCGAAGCATGCTGCCTCCCAGGAAAAATCCATTCAGTGGGCGCATGCTGCCGGCAGCGCGCAGGCAAGGGATGTCCCGATGGTCATTGCAACCTTCTGCGTGCCTGCCGCATCCCCTTTCCGTCGGCGCTGGTCCAGAATGGTGGCTGGAAGACTTCCGGAAGCGCGTCATGGATGAAATCGCCACCATCGCAGCTGCAGGTGCCGTGCTGGGTGCACTGGCCGGCTGGATCGGGCCGGGGAGGTGGCGGTGGCAGCTGTTGCGGCTGGCACCGTTGCTGCTGGTGCCGTTCGCGCTGTACATCCTCGCCACCCGCAGCTGGATCCTGGGCGGAGGCGGGCCGCTGGCGGGGCCGTCCCTGCTGGTCGTCTGCGGCAGTCTGGGCTACCTGCCGGCGGTGCTGGCAACGATGCTGCTGCGCTGGGTTCTGCGGCGCGCTGCCGACTAGGGGCTGGCCCCCTAAAGTTGCTGGCCGTCGCGCCGTTACCTTCTCTGGAGCCCGCTGCAGGCTCCCGCCGCCGGACCCGAGGCTGCCTCCGATGGGCGGCCCCTGCCGTGTGCTCCGCCGCTGTTTGATGACGATCGCAGCTGCCGTACTGTTCCTGCCAGTCGCTCGAGTGACGCCTTCCGGCGTCTGCAGTCCCAGGCAATCGAAGTTGCCGCCGGGCATCCCGCCCGGCGGGTCGCAACCGCTACCCGGACACCGAGGATCAGACGATGCTTATTTCAGGCTCCATGGAAGGTGCTCAGGCGCCGGTCGAAGTGCTCTCCCGTTGGTCTCCCCTGCGCGCGCTGCAGGGAGTGTTGAGCAGGCAGCGCCGCGCCACGGAGGTGGCCGAGCAGCATCGGCGGCACGTCGAGCTTGAGGCCCAGGTTGCCGCATTGCACCGGGTGCAGGCGGTCATCGAGTTCGCCCTCGACGGCACCATCCTGCAGGCCAATGACAACTTCCTGCAGGCAGTGGGATATCGCCTGGATGAGATCCAGGGCAGGCATCATTCCCTGTTCGTCGATCCCGAGGACGCGCGCAGCACCGGATACCGCGACTTCTGGGCACGGCTGGGCCGCGGTGAGTTCGATGCAGGTCAGTACCGGCGCTTCGGCAAGGGCGGGCGCGAAATCTGGATCCAGGCCTCCTACAACCCGGTGCTTGACCAGCACGGTCGGCCGTACAAGGTGGTCAAGTTCGCCACCGACATCACCGCGCAGAAGCAGCAGGCAGCCGAATCGGCGGGGCAGCTGGCCGCCATCGACAAATCGCAGGCGGTCATCGAGTTCAGCATGGATGGCCGCATCCTGGCGGCCAATGCGAACTTCCTGGCCGCCACCGGCTATACGCTGGAAGAGGTGCGTGGCCAGCATCATTCGCTGTTCGTCGAGCCCGACTACCGGGCCAGTGTCGAGTATCGGCGGTTCTGGGAAAAACTCGGCTCCGGCGAGTACGACGCAGGCCAGTACCGGCGGCTGGGCAAAGGTGGTCGTGAAGTGTGGATCCAGGCGTCGTACAACCCGATCCTTGATGCCGGTGGCCGGCCGTTCAAGGTCGTCAAGTACGCCACCGACATCACCGCACAGGTGCATGAGAGCCAGGCCATGCAGCGCGCCGTAGCGCAGACGCGCGAAGTGGTGGCGTCGGCAAAGGAGGGCGACCTGACCCGGAGCATCGGCATGGCCGACAAGACGGGCCCGATCGCCGAGCTATGCGGTGGCGTCAACGCGCTGGTCGAGGCGATGGCGGCCATCATCGGTCAGATCAAGTTCGCCGCAGACACCATTGCGGTCGGTGCGAGCGAGATCGCCGAAGGCAACAACGACCTTTCCCAGCGTACCGAACAGCAGGCTGCCTCTCTGGAAGAAACCGCCGTGTCGATGAAGGGGCTGGCCGAGACCGTGCAGCGCACCGCGACCAACGCGCGCCAGGCCAGCCAACTGGCCGGCGGCGCCGCCGATGTGGCCGCACGGGGTGGCCAGGTGGTACATGACGTGGTCTCGACGATGGAGGTGATCAATGCTTCCTCGCGTCGCATCGTCGACATCATTGGTGTGATCGATGGCATTGCCTTCCAGACCAACATCCTGGCATTGAACGCGGCGGTGGAAGCGGCGCGTGCCGGTGAGCATGGTCGTGGTTTCGCCGTGGTTGCCACCGAGATCCGCGAGCTCTCGCATCGCTCGGCGGGTGCGGCAAAGGAAATCAAGCAGCTGATCGATGCGTCCGTTGCCAACGTCGGTGCCGGAACGGCGCAGGTCGAGAGCGCCGGCCGGACCATGGACGAGATCGTGGTCGACGTGCGGCGTGTCAGCGACCTGATGACCGAGATCAGTGCGGCTGCGCAACAGCAGAGCGATGACATCCAGCAGATGAACCACGCGGTGGATCTGATCGATCAGGGCACGCAGCAGAATGCAGCGCTGGTGGAAGAGGCCTCAGCGGCCGCGCGCAGCATGGAAGAGCAGTCTTCGCAGCTGCTGCAGACGGTGGCAGGGTTCCGTGTGCACGCGGGGGCAGGGCATGGCCATGGCGTGCATTCTCCAGCGCTGCGGGTGGTGTAGGGCGCCGGCGCGCGCTGGCTTATGGGGCGGCGCCGGCCGACCCGGCCAACGCAACGGTGGCTTGCTCTGGAACGGCAGTAAACTCCGGGCTCGCCCGTCACTGCTCAGTCACCGTGTCCCTATCGGCAGCGCGTGGTCGACGTTCTCGACGATTTAGCCAGGTACCTTGATGGCTGGGAAGGGCCTACCCAGGCATCGGACTGATTGATGAGTCCGCTCTGGCGGCCAAGGTGTGATCGCACTCGACCAAGCGGGCGTTGCTGACGGCTTGGCGCCCTCCGCATTGGGCACAAGCGAGCAGCGTACCGCCCGGTATGGATTGGAGGTCGGGGCCTGTCGAGTGGGTGACGTGCTGGCAACTGTTACACCGGACGCTGATGGCGATGACGCTTTGGATGTTCCCCTGCTGATCGCGCATCGGGTCGATGTTGAGAACGTAGAAAAGACCTGTGTCTGGCATGGCCGTGTACCGAAGAGTCAATGCATGCTGCAGGGTGGAGCGGGTTGATCTTGTGACGAGAGTGTAGATTCAGCAAGAGTCTTGGAGCTGAAGCGCTATGGATTCTGCCTAAACGGACAGGCTGAGGGCGCTGGTCGACCCTTGTGCAATCGCCGCTTGATCAAGCAGGACCGGTCAAAGCGCTGGACGCCCGAGCGTCAAACGTTCTTCTGCAGAAAGTCTGCGAATCTGGCCAGGCTGATAGCCTGCCGATTGGGGCACTTGGGGCAACTGAGAATTGCGCCACCGGGGAGATCGATCAGGCCTTCGTTGGGCCGCCCGGTGAACCGGCACGAGCATTCCAGACAACGACACACCACCTGGGTTACCTGCAGCAGACGGCCGCTGTCGTCTTCCTGCCCGAAAACATCGCTGAGGAGGAACAATCCGGTGTCGGCCATGCTCGAATCCTTAACGCCCGTTTTCCATGGAGCCGAAGTCTACAGCTTCCTTGATGCCGGAGTTTTGCGTTATACGCCGGCTCGCGATCGCGGCCAAGCCAAGCTTCGCATTAAACCATTTGGCCCGGTGGCGCATCCAAGGCGGAGCATGGACTCATGCCTTGCCCAACGGAAACTGCCAATGTCCAGGATCTGCCGTATCCGGTTTCTTGCCCTTCTCGCGGTGACTGCCCTTTGTGGTGCTCCTGCCGTCTCCGCGGAGACCATCGCGATCCCGTTCGAGCTGGGCAAGGACCATCGAATATATGCCGAAGGCACGATCAATCATTCGCGCCCCCTCCGTTTCCTGGTGGACACGGGGGCGGACGGTATGGCCGTGTCGGTCGCTACAAGCGAACTGGCTGGTATGAAAATCGACGATCAATCCGAGAACACCGGCGCGGACGGCACGACGTTGGTTGACTACAGTACGAACAACGCGGTTGCTCTCGGCGGTGCCAGCAGAACGTTGGGCGCCGCAGTAATCGACTACCAGAATCGGCCCTTCGATGCAGTTCTCGGCTGGAAATTCTTCGAGGGGAGCGTTGTCGAGATCGACTACGACAAGAAGACCCTGTTCGTGCATGGCACTTTGCCCAGCACGGCGGGATACACCAGGATGAACACGCGATGGATCGACAACATTCCCGCTGTCGAAGTGACGTTGCATGCGGAGAACGCATCACTCCAGGCGTGGCTCTCTTTGGATACCGGCAGCAACGGGACCATCGACCTGGGGTATTCCTACAGTTCCCGACACAACCTCCAGGATGTTCTTACGAAGAAGATCGGAACGTCACAGTTCAGTGGGAGCGCAGGCAGGAAGATCCGCGCGGTCGACGTTCGCGTTCCCTCGGCGGATATTCAGGGGATTCGTCTGGACCAGCCCAAGGTGTCTTTCACCATCGACGAAGACGGCTCCAGTGGCGATGGCACGATCGGAAGTGAAGTTCTTCGGAATTTCAACATCCTGCTGGACACCAAGACCGGCGACGTCTATCTGCGTCCCAACGGGAGGGCGGTGCTGCAGCAACTGCGGCGGTGACAGGACGATCGAGAGGGGAAGTGGGGAGGAGAATTGGCCGGAGTCGGCTGATTCACGACTCCATTACGCCATTCCTTCTGGAAGCCTCGCGTTGCAAGGCTTGTGGTGCCGGTGAAAGGACTCGAACCTTCATGGGGTCACCCCCGGCTGATTTTGAGTCAGCTGCGTATACCATTCCGCCACACCGGCAGCAGCGGGCTAGTGTACCCGAGCCGGGCGGGCGTTCATAGAGGCGCGGGCGAACGGGGCCGAAATGGCTTCAAATTGTCGGTATCGGCCGACTGCTGGCTATACTGGCAACGCTTAACAGGCACGGAGCGATAGCCTATGTCAGCGTTGCAGGACCTGCGGGTGCTGGTAGTGGAGAACGACGAGATG
This sequence comes from Stenotrophomonas sp. FW305-C-20-S1, assembly GCF_058783335.1. NCBI lineage: Bacteria > Pseudomonadati > Pseudomonadota > Gammaproteobacteria > Lysobacterales > Lysobacteraceae > Stenotrophomonas > Stenotrophomonas sp. FW305-C-20-S1. The sequence goes on from NZ_JBYTEK010000003.1 coordinate 150,221, forward strand.
AGTGCGGCGCTGCTGCAGATGCAGCTGGTGCATTCCGGTGCTCTGGTCGTTGGTCCTGCCGCGTCCGTTGCCGAGGCACTGCGCCTGCTGGAAGAGGCCAGCCCTGACGTGGCCCTGCTGGATTACCGGTTGGCCCACAACGAGACCAGTGAACCGGTCGCTGCGGCGCTGGCCGCGCGCGGGGTGCCGTTCGTGCTCGCCACCGGGATGACCGCCGAACAACTGCCGGTCGCGATGCGATCGGGTGTGCTGTTGATCAAGCCCTATCTGTCGGCGGAACTGTCCAAGGCATTGGTCCGCGCAGTGGGACGTTCCAGCGCCAACGCCTGATCCGACTGCTCATGCGGCTTCTTCGTAGACATAACGGATCTCCTCGCGGTCGTCGAGGATGGCGTACTGCGCTGCCAGGTTGTCCGGGTCCGGGTTGAGCCATGCGTCCAGATGCTCGGCGCGGATCGGCAGTACGCCCCGGTCATGGCCGGCAGCGGCAACATCGATTGACGGTCCATCGGTGATGGTGGCGAACGACAACAGGCGTCCTTCCGGGCCCTCCCATTCCGCCCACAGGCAGGCCAGCAACAAGTCGCGCGGCGGATCAGGGCGGAACTCCAGCACCACGTCCTGTTCCTTCTCGTCGTTGTGCAGGGTGCGGCCGGCAATGGCGTGGCGAGGAACGTGCTCGTAGAAGGCCTGTACCACCACCACGCCGTGGCGCAGTCCGAAGGCCCCGCGCCAATAGCCTTCCAGGCTGTCCCGCCGCGCATTGTAGGTGCCGGGATAGAGGACATCGTTGCGCGCGGGCTTGTCCGGAAGCCGGCATTGATAGCGCATCGGCTTGATCACGCGCCGGCCATTCTCGCTGACCATCACCGGCGCGTAGGTGCCAGGAAAAATACGGTTGTCGCGTGGCAGCAGCTGTTCCCGGTGCAGGTCGTCCAGCCGTGCCTGCGCGCGGTCGATGCGGTTGCCGGCAACGCGCAGGTCATTGCGCGCTTTCTGCGTGGGACGGGTGGCCAGGGTTGCATTGGCGATGTCGCGACGCTCAAGCTGCCGCTCCAGCTCGGCCTGCAGCTGCTGCCGCTCCTGTGCATGCCATTGCTGGATCTTCGCCACGATGTCGCGGCCCAGTTCAGTGCGCGCACCGGCAAATCCGTCGTCCATCGCTTTCGGCGTTTTCGGTCGTTTCTTGCCGGGATCATGTGCATAGAGTTCGGCGAACTCCTCCAGGGAGAGGACGGCGCCGAACTCGCGTACCAGCTTGGCGTAGTCGGCGCGGATCAGGGCGGAATAGCACATGGGACTCTGCCGGAAGATGGGTCGCAGCGGCTGCGACGTGGATGCGGCAGGATAGCTCGACCTTCCAGGAGACGTTGCATGAATGATCCAGAGACGATCCAGTTCCGTCAGGCGGTGCCGACGGTTGAGGACTACTGCCAGCTGCGTGCGCTGGCCGGGCTCAGTGCAAAGACCCATGAGGCGGCGACGCGGGCATTGCCCAATACCGTTTTCGGTGTCTGTGCCTACCAGGGCAGCGAGCTGGTAGCGATGGGCCGGATCATCGGCGACGGTGGTTGCCACCTGCAGGTCTGCGATATCGCCGTGCTGCCGCGCCTGCAGGGGCAGGGTCTGGGCAAGGCGGTGATGCAGCGTCTGAGCGACTGGATGCAGGGCAACCTGCCGCCGTCGGCGTATGTGAGTCTGTTGGCCGATGGCGAGGCACATCGGCTGTATGCGCAGTTTGGCTTTGCGGCGACCGCGCCAGCCTCGATCGGCATGTATCGCCGGTTCTGAAACGCGGTCACCAGGGAATCGCAGGCAAAGAAAAACCCCGGCCGAAGCCGGGGTTTCAAAGATTGGCGTCCCCACGGGGATTCGAACCCCGGTCGCCACCGTGAAAGGGTGATGTCCTAGGCCTCTAGACGATGGGGACGCACGAAAAACTTTGAGTTGTAGAACTTTCGACGGCCTAATGCCGAAAGTGGTGGAGCCAAGCGGGATCGAACCGCTGACCTCCTGCATGCCATGCAGGCGCTCTCCCAGCTGAGCTATGGCCCCGTGTTACCGAGCCGCCTATCATACCTGCCTGTTCACATTTGTGGAAGCTTTTTTTGAAGCTTTTTCATCGAATCGTTCATTGCCACAAGGGCAGGAGCGTTCCGACGCCACAACCTGAATGCCGGTGGGCGGTGAACAAAAAAGACCCGGTTATCGGCCGGGTCCTCGTTGTTCATGATGAGTGGCGTCCCCACGGGGATTCGAACCCCGGTCGCCACCGTGAAAGGGTGATGTCCTAGGCCTCTAGACGATGGGGACG
>NZ_JBYTEK010000003.1:152634-183352 GCF_058783335.1 Stenotrophomonas sp. FW305-C-20-S1
GCGTCCCCACGGGGATTCGAACCCCGGTCGCCACCGTGAAAGGGTGATGTCCTAGGCCTCTAGACGATGGGGACGCAGATCTCATCAATGTTCTTTGCGACCTTTCGACGGCCTAATGCCGAAAGTATGGTGGAGCCAAGCGGGATCGAACCGCTGACCTCCTGCATGCCATGCAGGCGCTCTCCCAGCTGAGCTATGGCCCCACGTCGCTGAGGAGCGAAATAATAGCTGTGCCCCCGGGGGTTGGCAAGCGCTTTGTTGCACTTTTCTACACATGGCGCGCGATGGCGCGGAGGCGATTTCCGCCTGCCAGGCAGCACATGTGTCGACGCAGACGCCAGACGCTCAGCGGTCTTCCCCGGTCAGCGCGGCCAGGATCGGGCACTGGTCGAGCGCGCCATGTCCGGGGCAGGCATCGACCAGTTGCGAGAGGGCGCCATGCATGCGCTGCAGTTCGGCCATCCGCAGTTCGATGTCCTGCAGTCGAATCCGCGCGGTGTCACGCACGCTGCCCATGTCCTGCGGAGGATGATCGCTGAGGGAAAGCAGTTCACCGATCTCGTCCAGGCTGAAGCCCAGAGTCTTTGCCCGGCGGATGAAGCGCAGGCGTCGCAGATCCTGCTCGCCGAAGATGCGATAGCCACCTGCCGTACGTGCCGCGGTGGGCAGAAGCTGCTGACGTTCGTAGTAGCGGACGGTGTCGATGGGGACGCCGGCCTGGCGTGCCAACTGACCAATGTTCACGGCGGACTCCTCTGGACCTGCCGTGCATAGTCATCCCTGGACTCTGGTCAAGAGTCAAGGCTTTGCCTGCGTCGCCCATTCAGCACACTTTGCAACTTTCTTCATAGCCCCCGGGGCAAAGCAGTTCCTACCCTCAACCTGAACCGGCCGCTCGACGGCCTGAACCGGAAGAGGAGGTGGGGAGTGGAGGGAATCAGCAACGAAGGATTCGTCGAGGTTGCGGTGGTTGAATACCCCGGAGGCGACCCGTCGGCTGCATCGGTGCTTGCCGAAATGGCGCACGTCGCCAATCGTCTGGCGCAGCAGCAGCGACGGCCCTGCAAGCGGGTGCTGGTCACCCGCTGGATTGTGCCTGCCAGCAATACCGGCGTGCATCGCATTGCCGGTGCCGAAATGCTGGACGCGGCAATTCCCGCAGTGATCGCCTTGCCGGGCCAGGTCAGTTCCGGTGCGTCGCTGCGCGCCGAGGATGTCCTGCTGGACTGGTTGCGGGCCCACTACGACGGCGGCAGCCTGCTGGCCGCCGCAGGTGACGGGGTCAGTGTGCTGGCACGGGCGGGTCTGTTGACGGGGCGCACGGTGTCAGGCCCTGACCTCAACCGCCATCCGGCGCTGCAGGTGCAGGTCGGCGGCTGGGCACCCAGTGAGCGTGCACTCGTCGATGATGGCGATCTGCTCACCGTGGGCGGGGCCCAGGCCTGGCGCTTCCTCGGTCTACGCCTGCTGTACCGGCTGCACGGCCAGGGCGTGGCCAGCGCGGTGGCACAGCAGTTGGGGATAGTGGTGCCAGTGGGGATCCAGCAGGATCTCGAGCGATTCAGTGCCAACTTCGCCCATGGTGACCGTGACGTGCTGAAGGCGCAGCGCTGGCTGCATACCACGGCTGCACGTGGGGCGACGCTGGGGGCAATCTGTGAGATCTCCGGCCTGGAACCGCGGACCCTGCAACGCCGTTTCCTGAAGGCGACCGGGCTGCGGCCCATCGAGTACTGCCAGCGACTGCGCGTGGCCAAGGCGCAGACGTTGCTGCAGCAGGGCGCCAGCATCGACGAAGTTGCCTGGGGGGTGGGCTACGCTGATCAGAGCGCATTCCGCCGGCTGTTCCTGCGCATCGTCGGCATGACGCCCGCCAACTATCGTCGCCACGTCAGCAATAAACGCCGCGACCGTCCGCTGACGCCTGCCGTGGCCGGCAGTCTGCGAGGGCTGCGCGCCTCGCCAGGCACGCAGCTGGGGCGCAACGCCGCTTGATGAACGCTGTTGGATGCGTCGTGCTTGCATCGCAGGCACGACGCTTTGACCATGCGGGTCTGTGCAGGCGAGAGCGGGTGAGCTGATGTCGAGTGTTGGGCCGGTGCCGATGCCGGTGGTGTTGATCCTGATCTTCCTGTTGCTGGCGATGGCCATTGCGCGGTTCTGGTCGCGTGCTGAGCCTGGCCAGGCTCGGCCACCTGCAGCCGGGATGGTGCTGGACATGCTGCTGGTTGGCCTGCTGTGTGGCCGGCTGTCCTTTGTTGCCGCGCATTTCAGCCTTTATCGTGAAGCTCCCTGGAGCGTGCTGCAGATTGCCGATGGTGGGTATCACCTGCCCGTTGTGATTGGCGCTGGATTTGCCTGGGCGCTGTGGCGACTGCGCAGGCATCGCGCGTTGAGGGCGCCGGTGCTGGCAGGTGCGCTGGCCGGACTGCTGCTGTGGGGCGGTGCAAGCCAGGGGCTCGCGTACTGGCAGGCAAAGCAGATGCCGCTGCCGACACTGCAGGTAGTCGACCTGCAGGGCAGGGCGATTGACCTGCAGCAGTTTCACGGCAGGCCGCTCGTGCTGAATCTGTGGGCCAGCTGGTGCGGCCCGTGTCGCCGGGAGATGCCGGTACTGGCGACGGCCCAGCAGGAGCATGCCGATATCCAGTTCGTCTTCCTCAACCAGGGCGAGACCCTTGCCGAGGTCCAGACCTTTCTAGCCGCTGAACACATCTCGCTGGGCAACGTCCTGCTGGATGAGTCATCGGCTGCCTCTACCTCGCTGGACGTCCGGGCTTTCCCCTCCACGCTTTTCTTCGACGCGCAGGGGCGGTTGCAGGAACTGCATCTCGGCGAACTGACCCAGGCCGGTCTTGAACACAAACTGCGCCGGCTGCGGTAGCCTGCGCTGGCATCCCACTACGGAGTTTCCATGTTGTCGATTTCCCCGCGCATCGCGCATACGCTGATGCTGCCGGCCATGCTGGCGCTGGCTGCCTGCAGCCAGGCACAGACCCCACCGGGCAAGGGTGCCGCTGCACCGGCAACGGCTTCGGCAACGGCAGCCGCCAGGAAGGGTGAGTTGCCAGCTGTCCTGAAGGGCATCGAGAAGCATGGCTTCGAGGTGGTCTCCGAATTCGACGCGCCGGGCGGCCTGCGCGGCTTTGCCGGCATGGTTGGTGGCCAGCAGCCGGCGGCGGCTTACGTGACCGCCGATGGCAAGCATGTGCTGGTGGGTAGCCTGTTCGACGCCGAGGGCAACGAAGTTGCAGCCGAGACGCTGGAGAAGCTGGTTGCCGCGCCGATGTCGGCCAAGATGTGGAGCAAGCTGGAGGCCAGTGCCTGGGTACGCGATGGCAAGGCCGATGCGCCGCGCGTGGTGTACACCTTCAGTGATGCAAACTGTCCTTACTGCCACAAGTTCTGGGAGGCGGCACGGCCCTGGGTGGACGCAGGAAAGGTGCAGTTGCGCCACATCATGGTCGGCGTGATCCGCGAAGACAGTCCGGCCAAGGCGGCGGCGATCATGGCCGCGCGCGATCCCAGTGCGGCATTGCTGGAGAACGAGCATCAGTTCGATCGCGGTGGCATCAAGCCGCTGCCCAGCATCAGCCGGGACATCGCAGCCAAACTGGATGCCAACCAGGTGCTGATGGTGGAGATGGGCTTCCAGGGTACGCCCGGCATCCTGTTCCAGGATGCGCAGGGCCAGGTGCAGCGACGTGCCGGCCTTCCGCAGGGCAACGATCTGCAGGCGGTACTCGGCCCACGCTGAGGCCCCGGGCTGCTGAACCGAGTGACAGGCCCACATGGCGACATGTGGGCCTGTTGCTTTCTGCGACAGTCCCGGCGAAGAGGGCTGCGCACGTCACGAACAGATGTCACGTCTGAATCGTGACTGACATCAAGCATTTCGCTTTGATCCCAATCAAGGCCAAAAACGACAGTCGAACTAGCCTTGGCGCATGGAATACAGCGTCACTGCGCTATGGATGCCGCACACGTCATGCCCTCGAGAGGGCGTGCGCGCAATGCCATTCACGACACTCTCACCCAGCGCTTGTTACCCAGACCCCTGCGGTCGCCACCCATTCGGCAGCGCTGCCGCAGTGGAAGCGACTCCGGCGCTGTCCGGGCAGGTGGGGCAATGTCATCGCCCTGTTGCCTGCATCGCGCAGGCTGGCGACGGTCGTCGACGCAGTACCCGCATTTCCAGCAACGGCTCGTTGAGGTCGGGGCGGCGCACGCGCGCTGCTCGGCCGCGCGGCGGAAGTTCCAGTCCGGGGAGGATGCAATGCGCTTGGCGGTACTGAGTATGGGGTGCCTGACGGCGATGGCAGCGATGCCGTTGCACGCACAGGATGATGCGCAGGCATTGCGTCGGGAGATCGACGCGATGCGGCAGACGCTGCAGGGCATGCAGCAGCGTCTGGACCAGCTTGAACGACGCGAAGAGCGTGCGGCTGCGGCTCCCGTTGTACTGCCGACGCCGACGCCCACTGCATCGCAGGCGACCACGACGGTGTCAACCGCCAGCGGGATCCTGCACCCGACCCAGGTTCCCGGCGTGTCGCCGACCGTGCTGCCACAGCGTGAGTCGGTGGCCGATCCGTCAACGGCGGCCTCGCGCCCGGACAGCGCCGCCGGCCCGACCGATCCGGACCTGAAAGGCTTCTTCGCCATTCCCGGCACCGACACCGTGATCCGTATCGGTGGCTATGCCAAGCTCGATGCGATTGCGGATTCGCGCGGCGCCGGGGACGAGGATCAGTTCATTCCCTCGTCGATGCCGGTGGGCGGCAGCCATCGCGATGTTTCGAACTTCAACATCCACGCCAAGCAGACGCGTTTCAGTTTCGAAGCGCGGCGGCCGACCACCCATGGCAACCTGCGCTTCTATCTGGAGAATGACTTCTTCGGCAGCAGCGATGGCTATCAGTTCCGCCTGCGCCATGCCTATGGCCAGCTTGGCAACACGTACGCGGGTTACGGGTATTCCAGCTTCATGGACCCGGACAGCCTGCCCGACACGCTGGATTTTGCTGGACCCGGCGGCGCCGGTTACCTGCTGGTGGCCGGCATCCATCACAGCTTTGCACTGGGCAAGGGCAACACCCTGACCCTGGCCGCCGAAGACCCGGACACCGAGCTGGCCGGCGCCAGCGATGCGATGGCGGCGGTCAATCGATTGCCGGATGTGAGTGCCATCGCGCGCATGGAGCGTGACTGGGGCCACCTGCAACTGGGCGTCGTGGCGCGCAATCTTGCCTACGACGGCGATGCCCGCCGTGACCGCGTCTTTGCCGGTGGCGCGCAGCTCAGTGGCTCGGCCTCGGTGGGGGAACGCGATCTGTTGCTGTTCGGCGCGCTGGGCGGCCGCGGCCTGAGCCGCTATACCGCCGATCTCACCGGTTCCGGTCTTGACGCCGTGGTAGGTGCCGATGGACGCATCGATGCGCTGGACCTGCACGGTGGCTTCGTCGGCTATACCCACTACTGGTCTGATCTGTGGCGCTCGAACCTGATCTACGGCCAGCTGACACTCGAGCGCAATGCGGCGCTGCCGAGTGATGCATTCCGGCAAAGCCGCTATGGCGTGTTCAACCTGATCTGGAGCCCGGCACCGTCGTGGACGATGGGCATGGAACTGCTGTACGGCCGCCTGCAGCAGCAGAGCGGAGCGCGCGGCGACACGGTCCGGGTGCAGGGTAGCCTGCAATACAACTTCATCAAGTAGGCGCCAGCGGCAGCACGCCAGCGTAGCCATTCCCCACGCCCGGGTTCACCGGGCCCATGCCAGGTACAGGAGATTGTCATGGCAGAAGCAAAGAAAATCGGGGTGGTCGGAGCCACCTTCCTCGTCGCCGGCAACATGATGGGCTCAGGGGTGTTCCTGCTGCCCTCCAGCCTGGCCAAGATCGGTACCGCCTCGATATGGGGGTGGCTGATCACCACGGCCGGTGCGCTGCTGCTGGCTTTCGTGTTCGCCAAACTCGGCAAGCTGGCGCCCAAAGCGGGTGGCCCGTATGCGTATGCACGCGATTGGTTCGGTCCCTACATGGGCTTCCAGACCAACACCATCTACTGGTTCGCCAACTGGATTGGCAACGTTGCCATTCCCATCGCGGCGGTGGGCTACTTCAGCTACTTCTTCCCGATCCTGTCCGAGCCGCTGGTGCGCTGCATCGCGGTGCTGATCCTGGTGTGGGCGCTGAGCTTTGCCAACATGATCGGACCGGCGTTCGTCAGCCGCGTGCAGACGGTCACCACCAGCTTCGCGCTGGTGCCGATCCTGGGCATCGCCATCTTCGGCTGGTTCTTCTTCGATGCCGACATCTTCAAGGGGGCCTACAACGTTTCCGGCGAGTCGAACTTCGGTGCGATCTCCAGTGCTGCGGCACTGACCCTGTGGGCCTTCATCGGCGTCGAGTCGGCCTCGGTCACGGCCGGTGTGGTCGAAAACCCGGAGAAGAACGTGGCCCGCGCCACCCTGGCCGGTGTGTTCCTGGCCGCCATCGCCTACATCGCCAGCTCGTCGGTGATCATGGGCATGGTACCCAACGGCGAGCTGCAGGTGTCTGACGCGCCTTTTGCACTGGCGGCGGCCAAGGCCGTCGGGGGCTGGGGTGGTGCGCTGGTCAGCCTGTGCGCCTTCATCGGCGCCGCAGGTTCGCTGGGCGGCTGGATCCTGCTGACCGCGCAGAGCGCCAAGGCGGCCTCCGATGATGGCCTGTTCCCGAGCATCTTCAGCAAGACCAACAAGGACGACGTGCCGGTCAAGGGCGTGCTGATCGTGGCCGTGCTGATGACCCTGGCGGTGCTGGTGACCTCCACCTCGAAGACCGCCTCGGCCCAGTTCGACGTGATCACTTCGGCGGCGGTGGTGCTGACGCTGCTGCCGTACATCTATTCGTGCGTGGCCTGCTACTTCGTGGTGGAGCGGTCGCACACGCTGGTGCACACCGGTGCGTTCTGGACCCTGACCAGCCTGACGGTCGTGTACTGCCTGTGGGCGATCTACGGCTCGTCGGGAACGATCGTGCAGTACGCCTTCCTGTTCGTGCTGTTCATCACTGTGTTCTATCCCTTCTTCAGCGAGGAGCGTCGCCAGCAGCGGCAGCGTTCCCGCGAGGCGGCGGCAATTTCGTCCGGCGCCCAGCGTTCCTGAGTCAGACAAGGAGAATCAACGTGTATTTCAAGTCCCTGGATTATCCGGTCATCGTCATCGACGGTGACTACGACTCGCCGCGCATCGGCGGCATCCTCATCCGTGCGCTGGTGGAAGAGCTGCGCAGCAATGACCAGCGCGTGCTGTGCGGTTTGAACCTGGACGATGCCCGTGCCGGCGCCCGTACCTATGTGGCCGCTTCGGCGGTGCTGATCTCGATCGACGGCAGCGAGGAGGTCGATGGCGAGTTCCAGCGCCTGACCGCCTTCCTGCGCGAGCAGAGTGCGCGCCGGGCCAACCTGCCGGTGTTCCTGTATGGCGAGCGCCGTACCATCGAGAAGGTGCCGAGCAAGCTGCTCAAGTACATCCACGGCTTCATCTTCCTGTTCGAAGACACCAAGAGCTTCATCTCGCGTCAGGTGATGCGTGCGGCCGAAGACTACATGCAGAACCTGCTGCCGCCGTTCTTCAAGGCGCTGATCCACCACGCGGCCGAGTCGAACTATTCCTGGCATACGCCGGGCCATGCCGGCGGCGTGGCGTTCACCAAGTCACCGGTCGGGCGCGCCTTCCACCAGTTCTATGGTGAGAACACGCTGCGCAGCGATCTGTCGATTTCGGTGCCGGAGCTGGGCTCGCTGCTGGACCACACCGGCCCGATCAAGGAGGCCGAGGACGAGGCCGCGCGCAACTTCGGCGCCGACCACACCTTCTTCGTCACCAACGGTACGTCGACGGCCAACAAGATCGTGTGGCATGGCACCGTGGCCCGCGGCGACGTGGTGTTCGTCGACCGCAACTGCCACAAGTCGCTGCTGCATTCGCTGATCATGACCGGCGCGGTGCCGGTGTACTTCACGCCCAGCCGCAATGCGCACGGCATCATCGGTCCGATCAGCCTGGACCAGTTCACCCCGGAAGCCCTGCAGCAGAGCATCGCGGCCAATCCGCTGGCCAGCCAGGCCTACCAGGCCGGTTCCAAGCCGCGTATCGCGGTGGTGACCAACTCGACCTACGACGGCCTGTGCTACAACGCCGAGAAGATCGCCGAGGAGATCGGCAGCGCGGTCGATTTCCTGCATTTCGATGAGGCCTGGTACGCCTATGCCGCGTTCCATCCGTTCTACGAGAACCACTATGGCATGGCCAAGGGCAAGCCGCGCGAGCAGGACGCGATCATCTTCACCACTCATTCCACGCACAAGCTGTTGGCCGCGTTCTCGCAGGCCTCGATGATCCACGTGCGCAATTCGGCCAGCCGCGACCTGGACGCCGAACGCTTCAACGAATCGTTCATGATGCACACCTCGACCAGCCCGCATTACGGCGTGATCGCGGCGTGTGATGTTGCCTCGAAGATGATGGAAGGGGATGCGGGGCGTTCGCTGGTGCAGGAAATGCATGACGAGGCGATCGCCTTCCGCCGGGCGATGCTGCACGTACGCGACGATCTGGGTCGCGATGACTGGTGGTTCAGCGTGTGGCAACCGACAAAGGTCGAGCGCAGCCTGGACAAGGGCGATACACCGGCGCCGCTGGTCGCCAAGCGCGAGGAGTGGTACCTGCAGCCCGATGCGCATTGGCACGGGTTCGAGAACCTGGTCGATGACTATGTGCTGATCGATCCGATCAAGGTGACCCTGTTGACACCGGGCCTGTCGATGGACGGCAGCATGGGCAAGCTGGGCATCCCGGCTGCGGTGCTGAGCAAGTTCCTGTGGGGCCGCGGCATCACCGTGGAGAAGACCAACCTGTATTCGGTGCTGTTCCTGTTCTCGATGGGCATCACCAAGGGCAAGTGGAGCACGCTGGTTACCGAGCTGATGGCGTTCAAGGAGCTGTACGACCGCAACGCGCCGCTGACCCAGGCGCTGCCGTCGCTGGCCGCCGATTATCCCCATGCCTATGCCGGCTGGGGCCTGCGTGACCTGTGCGACGCATTGCATGCGTTCAACCAGGAGTTCGCGGTGGCCAAGGTGATGCGTGAGATGTACGTGGACCTGCCGACGCCGGTGATGACCCCGGCCGATGCCTACAACCACCTGGTGAAGGGCGAGATCGAGCGGGTCGACATCGAGCAGATCAGCGGCCGCATCGCTGCGACGATGCTGGTGCCGTATCCGCCGGGCATCCCGACGATCATGCCGGGCGAGCGCTTCGGCGACCGCGACGAACCGATCATCCAGTCGCTGCGCATCGCCCGCGAGCAGAACGCGCGCTTCCCGGGCTTCGAGTCGGACGTCCATGGCCTTATCATCGAGCGCGATGGCGACGTGCCGTCCTACAAGGTGGAGGTGCTGAAGGCCTGAGCCGGTACGGTCGGCCCTTCGGCGGACGATGGATACCGCGCGCGAGCAACGCATCCTGAAGTTCTCGATCGGGGTCACCGTGGCGGTCAGCGCGGTCGGCTTCATCGGTGGCCTGCTGGTGGGATCGCAGGCCATCCTGTTCGACGGCATCTACAGCCTGGTCGACGTAGCCCTGACCCTGGTGTCGTTGTCGGTGCTGCGGTTGGTGGCGCGGGAGCACAGCCCGCGCTTCCAGTACGGCTATTGGCACCTGGAGCCGATGGTCGAGGCGCTGGGCGGGGTGATCCTGTCGCTGGCCTGCGTGTATGCGCTGGCCAACGCGGTGATCGGCTTGACCACCGGCGGGCACGAAGTGAAGTTCGGACCGGCGCTGTGGTGGGCGGCGCTGCTGAGTGCCAGCAACCTGGGCATGGCCGCGTTCGTGGCCCAGCGGGCCCGCAGGCTGCAGTCGGCATTGCTGTGGCTGGATGTGCGCGGCTGGTTGCTGGGGGGCTTGATGAGCCTGGCGGTGGTGCTGGCCTTCGTATTGGCGCTGGTGCTGCATGGTGGCCAGTGGCACCACTGGGTGCCCTATCTGGATTCGATCGTACTGGCGTTGATCAGCCTGGCGGTGTTGCCGGTGCCGGCGCGCAGTGCGTGGAAGGCCATGCGTGAAGTGCTGCAGGTGGCGCCCGATGACCTGGACGAGCGCGTGCAGCAGGTGATGCAGGCATTCGTGGCCGAGCATGGCTATGCCGGCTTCACCAGCCATGTGGCGAAGATGGGGCGGATGCGCTTCATCGAGATCCACATCCTGACGTCGCCGTCTACGCCGCTGGGCACGGTGGGTGAGGTGGATGCGATGCGCGATGAGATTGCAGTGCGGTTGGACGCGCGAAGCAGCACGTTCTGGCTGACGATCGATTTCAGCGCGGATCCGGCGTGGACCTGATCCTGCCGATCGTTGCGTGCGTTGGACCGCTCTGTTGCATGCAATTGGTTTGACCTCAACAGCAGTTGAGGTCGCAGACTGCATCGCATTCCCCACAAGGCATGCGGTATGAACCTGCTGACCACCCCGGACTTCAGCCATGGCCTGCTGGATCTGTTCGATCCGCCCGGCCTGCACGATCCCAGTGCCAACGGATATTCGCATGTGGCGGTGGTGCGACTGCCAGCGCGTGTGATCCATATCGCCGGACAGGGAGGCGAGGACGACCAGGGAAGCCTGTCGCCGAGCTTCGAGGAGCAGGTGTCGCAGGCACTGGACAATCTGCAGACCGCGCTGCGGTCGGCGCATGCGGATCTGGCCGATGTTGCACGGCTGCGGATCCTGGTGGTCGACCACGACGAGGATCGCCTGGGCATCATCGCCCGCCAGGTGCGGCGACGTTGGGCCAATCGCGCAGCGCCGACCTGCACGTTGATTCCGGTGCCGCGGCTGGCGTTGGACGGAATGCTGTTCGAGATCGAGGCAGAGGCCTACAGCGCTTAGCGCAGGTAGTACTCCACCGGCACCACCAGTTCCTGCGGAGCTGGCAGTTCTTCTGGAATCCGGGGCAGAGGCTGCGCGCGGCGGAATGTCTGCAGCGCGCTTTCATCCAGCATCGGCTGTCCACTGGACTGTTCCAGGCGCAATGCCCGCAGGTGGCCGTCGCGGTCGATGCTGGCCCTGACCCATGCGGTGCCCTGCTGGCGCCGCGACCTCGCTGCGGCGGGGTAATAGCGGTAACGCTCCAGCCGCGCCATCAGGCGGGCTTCCCACTGGTCGCTGGCGGCGCCGGCCTGGAAGTCCGCCGGTGGTGCGTCCGGAGCGGGCGGTGCGGCCGTGATCGATGCCGGTGCGGAACGGGCATTGGTCGCGGCCGCAGGTGGGGCCACGGGCAAGGGCTGGTGGCCGTCGCCATTCTTCTCGCTGGCGGCGAGGTTGCCCTCGGGTGCCGCCGTGGCCCGCGGTGGTGGGGGTGTTTTCCGCGCCTCGACTGCCCGCGATTGCTGGGCCTGGCTGAAGCGTTCGGACTGCAGTTCTTCCACCGGCTGCGGCGGCGTGGCTGGCGCCAGCAGGCGCAGGCTGATGCGCACGTCCTGTTCCGGCGGCGGCTGCAGCGGCGGGGTGGACACCCAGTGGACGAACAGCAGCAACGGCAGCAGGTGCAGCCCGATGCTGATCGTCACCGCTTGCCAGTGCTGCCGACGCTCACTCATCGCTGACTACCCCGGACGGGTCGGCGACGTCGGCAGCGAGCAGAGGACCAGTGACCGCATCAGCACCTGGGGCAAAGCTGTGTTGGATGAGTTTGCGACGGACGTGGGCGTGCAGCGGCCGGTAGCGGGCTGCGCACAGCTGCGCGACATCCGTCGATTCGACAGGCATGGGCACGGGGCGGGCGAGGGCTGGGGAAGGGAACAGCCCGCGGCGGCAAGGGCAGCGGCGTCACGTTACAGTAAAGAAGAATCATTTGCATCTGTGTTTGTGTGCGCCCGTCCTGCGGTAGTGCCACGCGGGCGTGCGCTGGCACGCGTAGAGCGGGCTATGGCGAGCGCGCGGCGCGTTCCATCTGCAGCAGTAGGCGATGCGCGGGGAACATGCGCAGGCTGGGGTAGCGGGCGCGGTAGTAGGCATTCCAGTAGCTGGCGGCGCGTTGTCGGCAGAGGTCGAAGAATGCGCGGTTCTCGCCGATGAGCGCGGCATAGCGCTGCAGGCCGGTGTGCCGCGCCTGGATCGCCACGGTCGATGCGATCTCGTCTACGTACTCACCCAGCAACGCGAGATGGAAGGCATGCACCCAGGGCATCGGCGAGGGCCCCAGCGTCTCGATCGCACGTTGCCGTACATGTCCGTCGCAGTGACGCGAGAGCAGGCAGAGGCAGAGGGCGCGCGTATCACCCTGCAGTTGGGATGCGAGCCGGAACAGGTCCGTGGCGTCGGCGTAGATACGATAAGGGAACCGCAGCAGTTCGCCTTCGATGATGAGGCTTCGTTCGCCATTGCCCGACAGGTTGTCGATCCGGCCCAGCCGTTGCTGAAGGTCGGTGCAGGTTGCCTGCAACACGCGGGGAACGTCGATCAACGCGACGGTTCCGCCAGCGTGATGCCGCGATAGTCGCAGTGGATCTGCAGGCTCTCCGTGGCGTTGGGGTGCAGATCGAAGCCGCACCGCTGCAGTGCATGCTTGGCAGCTGCAACGGCGTCGGCATGGCGGCTGACGCGCTGCTGCTGCCAGCGCAATGGAGCGAACACGCCCAGCGGAAGCAGGCGTACGCGCCGGCCGTGCAGGACCAGCGAGACATCCACATGGCGACCGTCCAGATCATGGCCGTTGGCGCCGAAAATGGCGTCGATCTCATCGTGGCGATGCCGATAGCAGCAGCGGAACACGGCGATGCCGAGCCGCCGTACCAGACGCCGGAAGCCTCCCAGCTTTCCCTGGCTGCATTCGAAGCCGCGGGTGACCAGCAGGCGCAGCGTGGATGGCAGCAGTGCCTGCGCATCAAGCAGGCACTGCAGGACCTCGGCCTCGAGGATGACCTGTGACGCGGGCCAGCGCGGGGCAATGCGCAGGCCGTCGATGGTGCCTCGTGACAGGGACAGTCTGGAGGTTGGCGGGAGGTGGTCTGGCATGGGCGCGTTCCTGCGGCATCGAGCGGGAACGACTCTACAGGACGTTGCGCAGCATGCGTTGAGTCAATGCCGCATCACTTGGCGATCAGAGATCGCGGTATTGGATCTGCGCGGCCAGCACGCGCAGGCCATCGGCAGTGCTGGAGAGGATGCGCTCCTCACCGATGCCCTTCTGCCGTTGCAGGCTGAAGCCTTCGGCGGCGGGCAGGCGTGCGGCGATGGCATCGATGCGTTGCAGCGCGTTGGGACCGTCACAGTCGAAATGGCCCCAGTGGATGCCGTTGTGCTGGATGGTCAGGCGGTAGTGCATGGGCGGGTCTCCGGCAGGTCGTGCAGCCACTGTTGGAACATCGCGGTCGCCGCAGCGGCGAGAGGCCCGCCATAGCGGCGGGCCTGCGCGCGCAGGTCGATGGGATCGATGCCGGCCGCGGCCAGTTCCAGCGCGTGGCCGATCAGCCAGCGCTCGAACTGGCGCGCATCCAGTTCGGGATGGCATTGCAGAGCGAGTGCATGGTGGCCGATGGCGAAGGCCTGGTGGCGACAGGCGGGCGTACTGGCGAGGCGGCGTGCGCCCTCCGGCAGTTCGAAGGCTTCACCATGCCAGTGCAGCACCGGGATGCCCTGTAATGCCTGCAAAGGCGAGCGCTGGCCTTCATCGGTGAGCAGCAGCGGTGCGAAACCAATTTCCTTGCCGCCGGTGGGGGCAACGACCGCATGCAGTGCGCGCGCCATCAACTGGGCGCCCAGGCAGATGCCCAGCGTCGGCCGCTGTTGCTGCAGGCGACGCTGCAGCAACGCGATGCTGTCGGCGAGGAACGGGTAGGCCGATCCATCGTTGACGCTGATCGGGCCACCCAGCACCACCAGCAGATCGGCATCTTCGGCAGCATCGAGTGCATCCACGCCGGCTTGCAGTGCATGTACCTGCCATCCCTGCGCGAGCAGCAGCGGATGCAGGGTGCCAAGATCTTCAAAGGCCACGTGCTGCAGGGCAACGGCGCGCTTCATGCCGGTGCTCCCGGGGTGGGCCAGTAGAAGCTGTCGGGCGTGGAGCGTGCACCGAAGATCGCCTGGCCAACGCGGACGACGGTGGCACCTTCCTCGATGGCGACTTCAAAATCACCGGACATGCCCATCGACAGCTGCGACAGGTCCAGGCCTGCCGGCGCCGTCTGCTGAAGCTGGTCGCGCAGCTCGCGCAGGCGCACGAAGCAGGCGCGTACGCGTTCCACCTCGGGGGTGAAGATGGCGAGGGTCATCAGGCCACGCACGCGCAGGCGGTCGAAGGCGGGCAGCTGCTGCACGAAGTCGGCCACCGCCGCCGGCTCCAGGCCGTATTTGCTGGGCTCGGCCGAGGTGTTGACCTGTACGAACACATCCAGCGTACGGTCCTCCAGCAGCAGCCGCTGCTGCAGCGCCTCGGCCACGCGCAGGCTGTCCAGCGCCTGGAACTCGCTGGCGAAGCGTGCGACGTACCGGGCCTTGTTGGTCTGCAGGTGGCCAATGACCGACCAGTGCACGCCAAGGTCAGCCATGGCCTCGGCCTTGCGCTGCGCCTCCTGCACCTTGTTTTCGCCCAGCTGGTGGCAACCGGCGGCTACGGCCATGCGGATGCGTGCTTCATCGACGGTCTTGCTGACCGGTAGCAGGCGCACGCTGGCCGGATCACGACCGGCGCGGGCACAGGCGCTGGCGATGCGCTGGTGCACGGTGGCGAGATTGGCGGCGATCTGTTCGACGGACTGGGCGACGGGCCAGTCGGCGGCGGCGAGGGACATGGGGCACCTCCGGTGCGGGGTGGCCAGGGTGGGATACACTGGCACAGGACAAGAGATAGTTTGGCATAGGACAAAATGAAAATCACCGGGAACAGCGCCGAAGCGATCTTCGACAGCATCCGCGAGGGCATCGGTAGCGGCCATCTGGCGGCCGGCAGCGTGCTGCCGCCGGTGCGGGATCTGGCCGATCGACTGGGGGTCAACCGCAATACCGTAGCCGCTGCCTACAAGCGGCTGGACGCGGCGGGCCTGGCCAGTACGGCCGGACGTCGCGGCACTGTGGTGCGCGGCCTGCCGGCGACGATGGCACGCGAGGGCAGTGCACCGGGATTGGCCCTGCACGATCTGGCCGGCGGCAATCCGGATCCGCGCTGCCTGCCCAGCCTGCGGGTGGCTGCGACGTCCTCGCGCCTGTATGGGGTGGAGACGGTTGATCCACGCATGCAACGCCTGGCACGGGCCTCGCTGGATGCTGATTGCCCGCCGGGCTATGCGCTGGAACTGAGCCACGGCGCGGTCGATGGCATCGAGCGCCTGCTGTCGGCGTGGCTGCTGCCGGGGGACCGCATCGCGGTGGAGGATCCCTGTTTCCTGGGCAGCCTCAATGTCCTCGGTGCGGCCGGACACGTGCCGTTGCCGGTGGCGGTGGATACGCACGGCATGCAGGTGGAATCACTGCGGCAGGCGTTGGATGCGGGTGCACGCGCGGTGTTGCTGACCCCACGCGCGCACAATCCCACCGGTGCCAGCCTGGATGCGAAGCGCGCGCGTGCGCTACGCCAGTTGCTGGCCGGCTATCCGCAGGTGGCGGTGCTGATCGACGATCACTACGCGCTGCTCTCGCAGCAGAGCTATCACTCGGTGCTGCCGATGGACGGTCGGCGTTGGGCGCTGCTGCGTTCGTTGTCCAAGGCATTGGGCCCGGACCTGCGCGTGGCCTGGTTGGCCTGCGATGGGCAGACCGCGGTGCGCCTGCGCCTGCGCCTGGCGGCGGGCACCGGCTGGGTCAGCCATCTGCTGCAGGATGCAGCCAGTTCGGTATTGGAGTCGGCGCAGCAACGGGCGAAGGTGGCTGCCGCCGGTGAGCGCTACCAGCAGCGGCTGCAGGGTCTGCAGGCCCTGCTGCAGGCGCGCGGGCTGCCGACACCGATGCCGATGGAAGGCTTGAATCTGTGGCTGCCACTGCCGGCCGACAGCACGCCGCAGGTGCTGGCGCTGGCGGCGCGTGGCTGGCATGTGCGTGGGGGTGAAGTCTTTGCGGTATCTGCACCGGCGCATGGGTTGCGCATCACCTGTGCGGCACTCGGCCCGCCGCAGCAACGTCGGTTGGCCGATGACCTGGCGGCGGTGATGCGCTGAGCGTGCGCGCTCAGGGCGCAGCGCTGGCGTCGGGGCGCACGTAGTAGGACTGGCCGCTGTCGTCGAGGAACACCAGCTCCGGCTTGCCCTGCCAGGAACTCAGCATGGCGCCGGTGTTGTTCTGGTGCTTGACCATCAGGCTGGCACCGCGGTCCGGGTTGGCCACCACCTTGAAGACTTCGGTGGTGCCGGTGGCATCGTCAAGGGTCAGCAGGGCTTCGCCACCCCGGTCGCTGGTGCCGTAGCCGCCGCGCTCGGAGCCATCGGGGCCGAGCAGGATCAGGCCGGACAGGGCGGTGGCACGCGGCCCCTGCGGGCGGCCCCGGCTGAGGGGGTCGGGAACCGGGGCGCCGAGGATCACCCGCGGCTGGCCGCTGGCATCGTGGATGATCAGGCCGCGCGCTTCGATCACGCGGTGCGGTGACTGGCTGCGATGCAGGTTCCAGGCTGTCCAGCCGGAAACGAGCAACGCGAGCATGGCGACCACCAGGGTGGTCAGGGTCAGGGCACGAGCCATTGTGTATTCCTTCCTTGGACGTGGCCGACGATAGCGGAATCCGGTTGGCCGTGGCCAGTTCGGTGTGTGACGGTGTGTATCGTCAATGGAAGTCGCGGCTGTGGCTGCGCAGTCCCTGCAGCAGTTCGTCCAGGCAGTGCATGCGCTGCACGATCACATGCTGCACGCCATCCACGCGTTCCAGCCGGCCGTCGATCTGCATCAGCTGCGTATCTACCAGGATGTGGTGCTGGCGGTCGGCCAGATGCCGCCAGACCACGGCGTTGACCATGCCGGTTTCATCTTCCAGGGTAAGGAAGGTGACACCGCTGGCGGTCTGCGGGCGCTGGCGCATGCGTACCAGGCCGGCGATGCGTACGCGCCGGCCATGACCATGGTTGGCCAGCTGCGCGGCATCCAGGCAGCCACGGGTTCGCAGCTGCGCACGCAGGAACGACATCGGATGGCGGCCGAGGGTGGTGCCGGTGCTGCGGTAATCGGCCTGCATGTCTTCCCAGGCGCTGGGCAGGGGCAGGGCCACGCGCGCTTCGGCGGTGGCGCGGGCCTGGTCGAACAACGGCAGGCGGTTCTCCACGCCGGAGATATCCCAGCGTGCGCGGTGGCGATGGCCGCTGAGGCCGCGCAGGGCGCCGGCATCGGCGAGCAGGCCCTGCTGGCGGCGATCCAGTGCGGTGCGCTGGCAGAGATCGCCGACATCGTCGAAGGGGCGCCGTGCGCGTTCACGCATGATGATCTGCGCGGCCGGTTCGCTGCAGCCATCGACCAGGCGCAGGCCGAGCCGGATTGCCGCCGCGCCCTTGCTGAAGTCCAGTGTGCAATCCCAGTCGCTGTGGCGCACGTCCACCGGCAGTACCGTGATGCCATGCCGGCGCGCATCCTGCAGCAGCTGGTCGGGGCTGTAGAAGCCCAGTGGCTGGCTGTTGATCAGGCTGGCGGTGAATGCAGCCGGGTGGTGGCACTTCAGCCAGCAGCTGTTGTAGGTGAGCAGGGCAAAGCTGGCCGCATGGCTCTCCGGGAAACCGTAATCACCGAAGCCCTTGATCTGCTCGAACAGGTGCTCGCCATATTCGCGGCTGAAGCCGTTCTTCAACATGCCCGTCAGCAGCTTTTCGCGGTGCGGTTCCAGGCCGCCACGACGCTTCCAAGCGGCCATCGAACGGCGCAGCGCGTCGGCTTCGCCGGGTTCATAACCGGCAGCTTCCACCGCCAGCTGCATCACCTGCTCCTGGAACAAGGGCACGCCCAGAGTGCGCGCGAACACGCGTTCCAGTCGCGCTGGATACAGCGGGTTCTCCGGATCGTTCAACGCATCCGGGCCTTGTTCGCGCAGGATCCGCCGCCGCTCCAGGTAGGGATGCACCATGTCGCCCTGGATCGGCCCGGGGCGCACGATCGCTACTTCGATCACCAGGTCATAGAAAGTGCGCGGCTGCATGCGTGGCAGCATCGCCATCTGCGCGCGCGACTCGATCTGGAACACGCCGATGGTATCGGCGGCGCAGATCATGTCGAAGGTCTTTGTGTCCTTGGGCGGGATCGCATCCATGCGTCCTTCGTGCAGGCCGTGCTGCTGCAGCATCGCCAGGCATTTGCGGATGGCGGTGAGCATGCCCAGTGCCAGGCAGTCGACCTTCATCAGGCCGGTGGCGTCCAGGTCGTCCTTGTCCCACTGGATGACGGTACGGTCGGCCATCGCCGCGTTCTCCACCGGCACCAGCGTCGACAGCGGATGCTCGGAAATCACGAAGCCGCCCGGATGCTGCGACAGATGGCGCGGAAAATCGATCAGCTCGGCGGTCAATGCCAGCAGCCGGCGCATCAACGGTGTTTCCGGATCGAAACCGCGCTCGCGCAGGGTTTCCGGCAACGGAATATTGCCGCCCCAATGGTCCATCGCCGCGCCCAGCTCGTTGACCTGGTCCATCGGCAGGCCCAGCGCACGGGCGACATCGCGGATCGCGCTGCGGCCACGGTAGCTGATCGCCACCGCCGTCAGCGCGGCACGCTCGCGGCCATAGCGGTTGAACACGTACTGCAGCACTTCCTCGCGGCGCTCGTGTTCGAAGTCGATGTCGATGTCCGGTGGTTCATCACGCTCGGCCGAGATGAAGCGCTCGAACAGCAGGTTGCTGCGCGCCGGGTCGATCTCGGTTACACCCAGCACGAAACACACCGTTGAATTGGCGGCCGAGCCACGGCCCTGGCAAAGAATGTTCTGCTCGCGGGCGAAGCGCACGATGTCCTGTACGGTGAGAAAATAGGAGGCGTACTTCTTCTTTGCGATCAGGTCCAGCTCGTGTTCGATCTGTTTGCGCTGGGCTTCCTTGATGCCCTCCGGCCAGCGCCAGGGAATATTCTTCTCGACCAGCACGCGCAGCCAGCTGTCCGGGTCGTGGCCTTCGGGCACCAGTTCGCGCGGGTAGGTGTATTTCAGCTGGTCCAAGGAGAAGTGGCAGCGTTCGGCGATGCGCAGGGTTTCTGCCAGCAGGTCGGGCGGATACAGCTGGGCCAGTGCAGTGCGCGGGCGCAGATGGCGCTCGCCGTTGGCAAACAGGCGCCAGCCAGCCTCGGCCACGCTGCAGCGGTGGCGGATCGCGGTCAGCGTGTCCTGCAAGGCACGACGCCGGCGCACGTGCATGTGCACGTCGCCACTGGCGACCAGCGGCAACCGGTGGCGCTCGCCGAAGGCCTGCAGCTGCTGCAGCCGGCGCGTGTCGTCGTGTTCGTGGTGCAGCTCCACGGCCAGCCACAGGCGCTGCGGAAAACAACGGCGCAGCAGTTCCAGTTCGGTGGCCGCCGGTTGCCGGTCCAGCCACAGGCACAGCAGGCCCTCGGGCAGTCCCTGCAGATCCTCGCGCAGGCAGCGGTATCCGCCCTTGGCTGCCCGCCGGCGACAGGTGGTGATCAGCTGGCACAGTCCGGCGTAAGCGGCCTGGTTGGTGCACAGCAGGGCCAGCTTGGGCCCGTCTTCAACCTGGAATTCGGCACCGACGATCAGCGCCACGCCGTGCGTCTTCGCCGCCTGCCATGCGCGCACGATGCCAGCCAACGAGCATTCGTCGGTGATGGCCAATGCGCGGTAACCCTGGCCGGCGGCGCGTGCGAACAGTTCCTCGGCGGTGGACGCGCCACGCTGGAAGCTGAAGGCCGACAGGCAGTGCAGTTCGGCGTATCCGGGCAGATCGGTGTGCATGGGGCTCAACCGAACCAGCCGTGCAACATCCACGGCGCATGCGGATCATTGCGCGTGCGGAAGGCCCAGCCCCGCTGGCCCTGCGCGGTTTCCACCACGTAATAGTCGCGGCGTGCATCGGCCTGGTCCCACCAGCCCGATTCAATCCGTTCCGGCCCGGCGACGATACGCAGGCGCGGATCGCGCAGCGGCTGTGGCGTCTCCAGCAGCCAGCCGGGGCGCAGCGGCCACCAAGCGGGTGGCTTGGCCGGTGGCTGGGTGCCACTGGCGCGTTCGGGGCGGTGGTCGGCCTGCACGGCCAGTGGCTGCACGGCGTCATCGCCGAGGCGGGCACGCAGGCGCTCGCGCAGCTGGGTCCATGGCATCGCCTGCGCCGGGCGGGTATCGAACAGGTCACGTGCGGCCGGCACGAACGGCGGCAGCTGCTCGGCCTGCAGGCGCAACGCACGGCTGCCGGCGGGCAGGGCGAAGGCTTCCATGCGGTTGCGTGCGATCTCGAACAGCAGCGCCGCATCGCGTTCGGGGGCCAGCAGGCCGATGGTCAGCACGCTGGCCGGCAGCAGGTCATGCTCGAAGTGCAGTTCGAAACGCTGCACGCCACCATCGCGCGAACACAGGAATGCGGCCAGATCCAGCAGCAGGCGCCGCAGCGGGAACAGCAGGGCCTGGCTGGATTCGATCTCGTATTCGAATTCGATGCGCGCATCGAACCGGTCCGGCGGCTGGTAATAGCGCAGCGGCGCGTTGCCCAAACCGCGCACGGCATCCAGCTGCTGCAGTACCTCGGGGGCGAAGCGGCGGGCCAGGCTTTCGCGCGGCAGGTCGAAGGCCGCCCCCAGCGTGCGCAGGCCGGAGCGTGCCAGCACGGTCACTGCATCAACGGGCAGGCCACTACGCGCCAGTGGCAGCTGTGCCAGTGCGGCGGGCAGCTGCTGCGCATCGATGCCAAGGCCATCGTGCACATTGGCAAGCACGCGCGCGGCATGCGGGTTGGGGGCAGCGACCAGGCGATGGCGGAAGCCCAGGTCGTGCAGGCCGTTGCGCAGGCGTTGTTCGATCGTCAGCCAATCGCCGAACAGGGCACGGCTGGCACCGATTTCCAGCACCAGCGCATGCGGAAAATCGAGGCTGACCAGCGAACTGGTGGCATACAGCCAGCTGGCCAGCAACTGCCGGGTGTGCTGTTCGGCGCTGGGATCGTAGTCATGCAGCTGCAGGTCCTGCACCAGCACCTGCGCGGCCGACAGCAGCATGCCCGGGCGCAGCCCCGCTGCCCGCGCGGCAGGGCTGACCGCACGCAGCACACGACGCTGCGCCGGCCCCTGCAGCAGTACCAGTGGCCGCTGTGGATCGGGCTGCAGGCGCAGCACGCTGTCCAGCGCCAGCTGCGGCAACAACAGGCAGGCCCAGTGCATGGCGCGGCCTCAGTGGGCGATGGCCAGCGGCAACGGCTGCGCTGGTGGCAGCCCGCCGCGGCACTTCAGCACCCGCACCTGGCCATGGTCGAGCTGCAGGCGCAGGCTGGCCGGGGAGGGGTTGCGGGCGGCGCGGGCCTCGCGGAACACGAAACCCAGGCACTGGCCGCTGTCGGCGGCAACCTGCAGGCGGCGCAGGGCACGATCGTCGGCCTGCTGCGGCCAGCACAGCACGGCGGCGCAGGCGGCAGAGCGCAGGCACTGCTCGGCCGCCCACAGCGCCTGCTTCGGTGCGGCGTGGATGATCTGCAGCTGGGCCAGGTCGAGCCCGGCGGCGGCCCATGCCGGGGCGTGCGGGCGATAGGGTGGGGCGACCAGCACGATCGGCCGTGGGTGCTGGCTCAGCTTTGCCAGCGCCGGCCAGATCAGGGCCAGTTCACCGACTCCAGGTGCGGCCTGCAGTACTTCGCACAGCCCGCTGGCTGGCCAGCCACCGCCGGGCAGGCGCGCGTCCAGCGCCGGGTGGCCACTGGCCAGATGGTCGCTGGCCTGCCCCTGGCGTGCCGGCCCGCGCCAGACCTGGCGGCCGTCCAGCAGGCGGTCGAGGGCGACGACGGCGCCCATCAGCCGGTCCTCCGGGGGAGGCGCCGGGCTGGCGGGAAGCGGCAGAAGTGGGCGGAAACGGCAGGCATGGAGCGAGTATCGACAGGCCGATATCAGGGGCTGAGACCGGACATGCTACTCGGCTTGTGAGTAATATTACTAATGAAATCGGAGGGCGGTGTTTCAGCTTGCTGAAGGAGGTAAAGCATCCACGCAGGGCGTGGATCTACTGGGGAACGGGGGCCTGGATGCGGGAAAAGCGGTGCCGGCCAAGGTCGGCACCGCCCACCCTGGCCCGGCTATCGGGTCACGGGCGGACCGGCAGGGCCACCGGGCGCAGCGGCGCGGCGTCGCCGCCGCGGATCTTCAGCGGGCCACCGATGAAGGCGAACTCGTAGACCTTGTCGCGCGCCAGTTCATCCAGCGCCACCAGCTCGATGATCGGCGCGCCCTGCTGCGCCAGCAGGTAGGTGTGCAGGGGCACGTAGTCGTCGGACACTTCGGAAGGGAAGGTCTCGAAGCTGAGGTTGTCGGCGCCGACGATCATCGCGCCGCTGTCCTCCACCAGGAAACGCGCCGCATCCAGGCCCATGCCCGGCGGGTTGGCCATGTAGGCCTTGGGCTGTTCGAACAGGCGCATGCGACCGGTGCGGATCAGTACGATGTCGCCCTGCTGCAGCTGCACGTGCTGGCGCGCCAGCGCATCCTTCAGGTCCTGGCGGGTGACGCGGTAGCTGTCCGGCAGCATGTCCATGCCCTTGGCGCCGGCCACGTCGATCAGTACGCCACGGGCGATCAGCGGCGGGAATTTCTCGATGCCGGTGACGTTCCAGCCGCGGTCGCCGAGGTGCTTGTCGGCCTCGAAGCCATTCCAGATCTTTCCATGGATGCCGAAGTGGTTCAGCGCATCGATGTGGGTGCCGGTGTGGCTGTACATCGAGAACGCGGTGCCGGTGTAGCTGCGGGTGAGGTTCATCGTCTCGCCTACGCCCATCGGGTCGTCCATCACCGTGCCGCGCGGGGTGTGGGTCATCCAGAACTGGTAGTGCGGGTCGCCGGCATCCTGCCAGCTGGGCATGCCGACGTAGTACTCGGTGGCCAGATCGTAGGCTCTGCCGCCGCTGACCCGCGACAGGATCGCTGCGCGTGAGGCCTCGGTGATCAGGTTGAGGCGGCCGATCTCGTCCTTCGGCCCCCAGGGGCTGGTGCCGACCTGCTGGCCGGAGGGAACGCGTTCGTGCGCGGACACGGTGGTGGAAGCTGCGGCGCCGGCCAACAGCAGGGCCAGGGCGGTGCCCAGGGTACGTGGGGTCATGGGAATCTCCTTGAAGGTGGGGGAACGGTGCGGCTCAGGCCGCGACCAGCGGCGCCAGGGCCTGGCGCAGTTGCGGCAGCGGCAGGGTCTGCAGGCGCAGGCCGTTGCCGGTGATGACGGTGGGGATGGAGCGGATGCCGAGTGCGGCAGCTTCAGCGCGGTCGGCCTGCATGCGCTGGCGCACCTCATCGCTGCGCATCCGGTCGGCGAAGACGCCACGCCGATGCCCCAGCTGTTCGGCGATGTCCAGCAGCACCTCGACGTCACCGATGTTTCGGTGCTGGTGCAGGTGCGCCCACTGCACGGCATCGAACATCGCGCCGTGTGCGGCGTTGCCGCCGAGCATGCCGGCGGCCTGGCAGGCCAGTGCACCCAGCCAACCGGAAGGGTATTCGAAGTCCTGTGCCCGCATGCCGTCGATATCGATGCGCGCGCTGTCGTCATGCGCGGCGCAGTCGGCCCAGTGGCGCAGGATGATGGCCTTGGCGCGCGGCATCGAGCCGAATACCTCGATCATCTGTTCGCGCGAGTCCTGCAGCACGAAGCTGCGGTGGCGGACCTGGATGCCGAGTTCGACCGAGACCTGCTGCAGGCGCGGGGCCAGCACGAAGCACCAGCCGCAGACCACGTCATGAAAGAAATCGACCACCGGTGCAGTGGTGGTCAGCGAAGGAGAGGCGATCATCGGCCTGCCGTCCGTGAGAGGGGAGGCGGCAGAGTAGGCAGTGGCGCCGGGCCGAAACAGCACGCGGCGGGCAGCTCAGTTTTCGCTGGCGGTTACGAATCCAGCCCGGCGCAGGCGGGCAGTTCGGCGTGCAGGAAATCGATGAAGGCGCGTACCTTCGGTTGCAGGTGGCGCGCGGTGGGGTAGACCGCGTAGACGAACCGCGGCGGATAGCGATGGTCGGGCAGCACCTGCTGCAGTTCGCCGCTGGCCAGTGCCGGTGCGGCCAGGAACGAGGGCAGCGCACCGATACCGAGGCCGGCGACCAGCAGGTCACGCAGCAGCAGACTGTTGTTGGCGGTGACCCGTGTCGGCAGGGTCACCGTGACCTGGCCATCGGGGCCGAGCAGCGGCCAGCTGCCGGGTGAATCGGACAGGCTGTAGCCAAGCACGCTGTGCGCCTGCAGTTCTTCCACCACCTGCGGTGCCGGATGGTGCTGCAGATAGGACGGTGCCGCGCACAGCACCTGCTGCAGCGAAGCCAGGCGGCGTGCGACCAGCCGCGAATCTTCCAGTTCGGCGCGGATGCGCAGGGATACATCGAACCCTTCGCCAACCGCATCAAGCAGACGGTCTTCCATCACCAGGTCCAGTGCAAGCTGCGGATGCTGCTGCAGGAAGCGTGGCAGCAATGGCGACAGCGTGCTCAGCGCGAATGACTGCGGTGCATTGACCCGCAGGCGCCCGCTCACTTCACCGCGCTGTTCGGCGATGCCGCGCTCCAGCGCGTCCAGTTCATCGAGCAGGCGGCAGCATTCGCGGTAATAGGCATGGCCGGTTTCGGTCAGGCTCATGCGGCGGGTGGTCCGCTGCAGCAGCACTACGCCCAGATGCGTTTCCAGCGTGCGCAGCTGCTTGCTCAGCCCGGCTGGCGACAGGCCCAGGTCTTCGGCAGCACGGGCGAGGCTGCCGCGTTCGACGATGCGGCGGAAGGCGCGCATCAAGGTGAAGGAATCCATGCCGGTCCAGGCCGCGATGAGGTCGACATTGTAGATCCACGCCAGACGTGGATCGCCCACCAAGGTGGGCATTCAACGTGAGCGGACGCGGGGTTGCGCTGTTTGTTCAAGCCTGCAGCCCGCATGCCGCGCCAGCATGCAGGCCCCTCACTGTTCAGAGCCAGCCATGAAGCACTGGATGCTCCGCCTGTATGCCCCGTTGTTCCTGCTGGGTTTTGTTGCCGCCGCCATCACCTGGGTCGGCCACTCCCACGGTGACCCGCTGTGGCTGCTTGCCTTGCTGGCCGTCGCCATCGCGGTGTCGTTCGCTGCCGAGCGGCTGTGGCCTTACGATCCGGCGTTCAACCACGACCAGGGTGACCGCCTGCGCGACGTCCTGCATGCGCTGGTCAATGAAAGCCTGAACCTGCTGTCGATCGCCACGGTGCCGATGCTGGCGGCAATCGTGCCCTGGTACGTCTGGCCGACGCAGTGGCCATTCGCGCTGCAGGTGCTGGTGGCGATCATCGCCGCTGACCTTGGCATCACCCTGGTGCACTACGCCAGCCATCGCATCGGCTGGTTGTGGCGGTTGCATGCGGTGCATCACAGCGTGACCCGCATGTATGGCTTCAATGGTTTGATGAAACACCCACTGCACCAGGCCGCCGAAGCGGTGGGCGGCGTACTGCCGCTGCTGCTGTTGGGCATGCCGATGCCGGTGGCCGCGGTGCTGGCGTTCGCCATCGCGATCCAGCTGCTGCTGCAGCATTCCAACGTGGACATGCGCCCGGGTGTGTTGGGCCGGATGATGGCATGGGCACCGCTGCACCGCTTCCACCACATCCGCTATGGCACCGCAGGTGATGTCAATTTCGGTTTGTTCTTCACCGTGTGGGACCACCTGCTGGGGACCGCCTTTGATGCACCGGGCTATCGGTTGCGGCAGCGTGATCTGGGCATCGGCAGCCAGCCGGACTATCCGCAGGCGTATTCCGCACAACTGCTGGCCCCCTTCCGCGCGCTGCCCCATGGCGAGGTGCCGGAGCTTCCGGAAGGACTGCGCAGGCGCGGTTGATCGATGCGTCAGGCCGCGTGCAGCTGCAGGCCCTGCAGTTGCGCGGCACCGATGCCGAACATGCGGCGCAGGCTGCGCGAGAGGTGGGGCAGATCGGCGAAACCGGCAGCATGCGCGCTGTCGGTCAGGCTGTGCCCGCGCAGATGATGCGCCAGCGCACTGCGCAGCCGTTGCCACAGCACCCAACCGCGCAGGGTCACTGCCAGCTCGGACTGGAAGCGCCGATGCAGCTGGCTGGTCGACAGATGCGCGGCCTCGGCGATATCGGCGGCCGGCACCGGGCCGGGCAGGTGCTGGGTGATGCGGGCCAGCGCCGCCTGCACGCGGCGGTCCAGGGGCTGTGGGCGGCTCAGTCGCGGCAGCCACTCGTGCAGCTGCGCAGCATTGCCGGGCAACGACTGCAGATGCTGCTGGATCTGTTCGAGGTCGGCATGTGCCGGTTCGAGGAACACCGTGCAGCCGTCAGCGGGCGCCGACAGGATCGCGTGCGATTGGAAGGAGCGCAGCCACAGCCGTTGGCCCTGCTGCTGCACGCCATCGATCTCGACCTGCCAAGGGTCGCCGTCGCTCAGCAGCAGCTGATGGGCGTAGTGCGCATGCGCGGCGCTGTCACCGGCGTGGCCCTGCAGCACGGCCACGTGTGCATCCAGCAGCAGGGTGCCATTCCAGGGTAGAGCGGGGGAGGACATGGAGGAATTGTAGATCCACGCCATGCGTGGATGACGTATGCCGCAAAGGTTCATGGGAAAAACATCCACGCATGGCGTGGATCTACTGCGCGCCGGGAATCTGTCGAAGGCGGGGTGGGGCCGGTTGCGGGGGCGTGAGCGCCATGGATGGCGCGACCGAGCCTCCATGGATGGATTCACGGCGTCCCCCGCAACCGGACCCACCCCGCCTACCCATAGGAGCCCAGCTTTTGCTTCTGCTGTTGCATTGGCCGTTGCCTCTGCGGGTGCCGGGCGCAGCCCGGCCGCCACCTCACCGCCCCTGCGGGTCCGGCCGGTGGTGCACGTACTCGACCACGGTGCCATCGGGATGCACCGCATTGAACGCCGCACCGGTCGGTACCACCTGCAGCGGAAAGATGATCTCGGCGCCGGCGGCCACCAGCTTGTCGTGATAAGGCCGAACGTCGTCGACCAGCAACGTGCCCGTGGTCGACGTGAACGGCGCCAGCGCCTCGTCGCAGCCTTCGATCAGCAGGAACGCACCGACCATCGCCAGCCGCAGGCCCGCATCGGGAAACGGAAAGCCGGCATCGGCGACCACACCCTGCAGCTGCTCGTAGAAGGCCACGCTGCGTTCCAGTTCGCCGGGGGCGACGAACACCCGGATCAGCACGCGCGGGCTGCGCTGGCTGGAGGTGTCACAGCGGTCGCGCCAGAGATGGTCGAAGTCGCGATGTACGGTCATGGGCTCGAATCGTCGCCGGGGAGAACCATTATCGGCAGCGCCGTGCAGCCCGTTGATGACCGCCGGTGATGGGCTGATAACCAGTCCGCACATCGCGCCTGTGACTTAGGTCCTGTTGACAGCGATGAACGCCCTCGCACACTCTTCACATGATGGGTCGCCCTGCGCGGCCCGGACAGGCAGGTTGTCACGCACGGGAGGAGGGTCCCGCGCGCAGACCGGCCCGTCCTCTGGCCTGCAAGGCGTTGCCCGGCAACGCATGCGCGGCATGACGCTGCACCCTTCGGCGGCACTTTCCCTGGACCGATTGCCTTGGCAACGGAATTACGCCCGCCGATGAAAACGTTTACAAAGCCGCTCGCCCTGTCCCTGGCCCTGTCTGCCGCACTGGCCACCCCGGCCTGGGCCGACTCCGCCGCCTTCACCGTGCTGACACTGGAACAGGCGCCGACCGCGGACGCGATGCCGGCCCTGGCTGCCCAGTTGAAGACCCTGCAGGTGGATGCGGTCAGCGTTCGCCAGGTACAGCGCGGCATCGGCCAGGTCGATCCGCTGCAGCTGCTGGCCGATGGCCTGGGCTACCAGTACCGCTTCATCGCCGCCGGCAAGGATGACGGCCAGACCCAGCACGGCCAGGCCGTGTTGACCCGGCTGCCGATCGCCGCCGAATCCGGCCCCGACCAGCCGGGCCTGAACTACCTGCGCCTGGATGACGGCCGCCATGCAGTGGCGGTGTACACCGACGCTGGCGCCGGTGCTTCGCAGTTGCCGGCACTGGTGTCGCGTTCGCGACTGGGCGCGCCGGCGGTGCTGCTCGGCGCGGTGGCCGGTGAATCGGCCAAAGCGGCCGGCTTCGATCCGGCACGCGTGGCCCTGGAGGCCGATGCCAGCTATTTCAGCGATGGCTTCCAGGCCGCCAGCAGTGCGCCGTTCAAGGTTGAAGGCAGCGCGCTGCGTGCAACCCTGCTGACCCTGGCCTATGCGGCTGACAAGGGCGGCGAGCAGCCGTGGATGGATACCACGCTCACCGCCGATGCGCGCGCTGCGCTGCTGCTGAAGGCGATGACCGAGGACGAGAAGTTCCAGATGCTGCACAGCTACTTCGGGCTGGGCAAGGACGGTGGCAAGCTGCCGGAAGGTGCGGTGGGTTCGGCCGGTTTCGTGCCGGGCGTAGCGCGCCTGGGCATTCCGTCGCAGCAGTCGGCCGACGCCGGCGTGGGCGTGACCAATCCCGGTGGCATCCGCCCGGGTGATTTCGCCACCGCCATGCCGTCGGGCCCGTCCACGGCGTCCACCTGGAACCGCGGTGTTGCCTTTGCCGGTGGCGCGACGATGGGTCGCGAAGCCTGGCAGCAGCGCTTCAACATCCTGCTGTCCGGCAGCGTCAACCTGCAGCGTGACCCGCGTAACGGCCGCAACTTCGAATACGCTGGTGAAGACCCGCTGCTGGCCGGTTCGATGGTCGGCGCAGTGATCCAGGGCGTGCAGAGCCAGCACGTGATCTCCTCGATGAAGCACTTCGCGCTGAACGACATGGAGACCCGCCGCAACTTCCACGACGTGCGCATTGGCGAGCAGGCCATGCACGAGTCGGATCTGCTGGCGTTCGAGATCGCGCTGGAAGCTGGCCGCCCGGGCGTGGCGATGTGCTCGTACAACAAGATCAACGGTACCTACGGCTGCGAAAACGGCTACCTGATGAACCAGGTGCTGAAGCAGGAGTGGAAATTCCCCGGTTTCGTGATGTCCGACTGGGGCGGCGTGCACAGCGGTTCGAAGGCGGCGCTGGCCGGCCTGGACCAGCAGTCGGCCGGTGAAGTGTTCGATGCGGCGGTGTTCTTCGATGAGCCGCTGCGCCTGGCCGTGCACGGCGGCGTGGTACCGCAGGCGCGCCTGAACGACATGGTCGCGCGCATCCTGCGCACGATGTTCCTGCACGGCAACTTCGACAACCCGCCGCAGCACCAGAAGGTCGACGCTGAAGCCGGTTTCGCCGTGGCCCAGCGCACGGTGGAAGAAGGCAGCGTGCTGCTGCGCAATGAAGGCAGCCTGCTGCCGCTGGC
The DNA here is from genome assembly GCF_058783335.1 of Stenotrophomonas sp. FW305-C-20-S1. NCBI lineage: Bacteria > Pseudomonadati > Pseudomonadota > Gammaproteobacteria > Lysobacterales > Lysobacteraceae > Stenotrophomonas > Stenotrophomonas sp. FW305-C-20-S1. The sequence goes on from NZ_JBYTEK010000003.1 coordinate 182,094, forward strand.
CGACAGCGCCAAGCGCATCGTCATCATCGGTGGCCATGCCGACAAGGGCGTGATCGGTGGCGGTGGTTCGTCGATGGTGGGCGTCACGGCCAAGGGCACCAACGCGGTGCCGGGCGTGCTGCCGACCACCTGGCCGGGCCCGGTGATCTTCCATCCGTCCTCGCCGTTGGAATCGCTGCGTGCCGCGCGCCCGGATGCGACCATCGAGTACGTGGACGGTACCAACGCCGCCGCTGCGGCCAAGGCTGCTGCACAGGCGGATGTGGCCATCGTGTTCGCGACGCAGTGGGCGGCCGAATCGGTGGACCTGCCGGACATGCAGCTGCCGGACAACCAGGATGGGTTGATTTCGGCGGTGGCCAAGGCCAACCCGAAGACCGTGCTGGTGCTGGAAACCAACGGCCCGGTGCGTACGCCGTGGCTGGCGCAGGTGCCGGCGGTGCTGCAGGCCTGGTACCCGGGTATCCGTGGCGGTGAAGGCATTGCCGCACTGCTGACCGGCCAGGCCAATCCGTCCGGCCGCCTGCCGGTGACCTGGGTGGTGGACGAATCGCAGTTGCCGCGCCCGCACATCGATGGCCTTGGCTTCAAGCCGGCCAAGCCGTTCGGCGATGTGTTCGATTTCGATATCGAAGGCGCCAACGTCGGCTACAAGTGGATGGCGGCCAAGGGCCTGACCCCGACCTTCGCCTTCGGCCACGGCCTGTCCTACACCTCGTTCGCCTATGAAAACCTGAAGGTGAGCGTGGAGGGTTCGCGCCTGGTTGCCAGCGTCGACATCCGCAACACCGGCAAGCGCGCCGGTGCCGACGTCGCCCAGCTGTACCTGAAGCTGCCGGCCGGCAGCGCCACGCCGATCCGCCTGATCGGCTACGACAAGGTGGAGCTGCAGCCGGGCGAACAGCGCCGCATCCGCATCGAAGCCGAGCCGAAGACCCTGGCGCATTACGATGCGCAGGCACGCCAGTGGAAGATCGCCGGCGGCACCTACCAGGTGCAGTTGTCGCGCAACGCCGCCGAGCCGCTGCAGACGGTGGACGTGCAGCTGGTGGAGCAGGTGCTGCGCTGATCCGCTGCGGTACTGATGGTTGAAGACACGGCCCCGCAAGGGGCCGTGTCTGTTTACGGGGTGCCGCTGCGCTCGCCGGGCATGGCCCAGCGCTACCCCCAAAAAAAAAGACGGCTTTCGCCGGTGTTTTTCATTCCTGCTGTAGAAGGACTCCGGCCTTCTTTATCAGGAAATCTTCCGGCTTCTTTCT
>NZ_JBYTEK010000003.1:183362-206415 GCF_058783335.1 Stenotrophomonas sp. FW305-C-20-S1
GGTGCCGTTGCGCTCGCAGGGCATGGCCCGGCGCTACCCGATTACGGGCATCCCGGTAGCGCCGGGCCATGCCCGGCGGGCGAAGGATTCAGCTGGCGTCGTCACCAAACCACCCGCGCAGGAAATCGATCAGCTGCCGCACCTTCGGCGAGGGCTGGCTGCTGTGCGGGTACACCGCGTACACGCTCTGCTGCGGGAAACGATGCTGGCGCAGCACCGGCCGCAGGCGGTCGTGGGCGAGATCGTCCTCGATCAGCCAGCGTGGCAGCACGGTCACTCCTGCGCCGGCCACGGCGAACGCGCGCAGGCTGCTGGCCCCATCCACGCGTATCACCGCGTTGCCCGGATTGGTGGCGAACAATGCATCGCTGCCATCCGGCGCGACCACTGGCACATCGGCCAGGCGCGGATAGCCGAGGCGGGGAAGGGTGCCCAGCAGTACCGGATCATCCGCGGCCTCGGCGGATCCCAGGCGCGCCAGCAATGCCGGAGCGGCCACCGCGCACAGCGGGTGACGTTCCAGCTCGGTGGCATGCAGTTGCGAATCGGGCAGGCGGCCGAGGCGGATCGCCAGGTCGAAGCGCTCGGGAATCAGGTCGGCCGGTGCCGGCGAGGTCGATAGATGCAGCGCCAGCGCTGGATGCTGCGCGCGGAAGGCCTCCAGTGCTGGAATCAGCCGCAGCTGCGCGTACTCCGGGGTGGTGGTCAGGCGCAGCACGCCCTGCAGTTGATGCTGGTCGCGGCGCGCGGCATCGATGGCGGCCTGCGCGGCATCCAGTGCCTGCACGCAGTGCTGCAGGAACTGTTCGCCGGCCTCGGTCAGCGCCAGGTGGCGGGTACTGCGCAGCAGCAGGGTTACCCCCAGCTCCTGCTCCAGCCGCTTCAGGTTGAAGCTGACCACGGCCCGGCTCAGGCCCAGGCGCTCGGCGGCGGCGGTCAGGCTGCCGGCCTCGACCACGGCACGGAAGATATCGAAGCGATCGAGGCTGACCATGGTGGCTGATTGTCAAAACAGGTTTGACAGTGTTGCAGCTGCCGTCGTGTTTTTCCAACAACGCTGGTCCGCGATGCTGTCGCCTTCGCTGCCGGAGCCTGCTGATGCCTTCCCCACGCCTGCGCCATGAGGCGATCTTCCTGCTGGTGTTCGCGCTGGACCTGGTCAACATGTTCATCGCCACCGTGGCCTACCCGGCGCTGGCGGCCGAGCTGCATGCGGACATCGGCACCTTGGCCTGGGTGGGCACGGCTTACATGCTGGGCCTGAGCGTGGTGATTCCGCTGGCTCCGTGGCTGGCCGCGCGCTGCGGCGAACGTCGCCTGCTGCTGGCTGCCTTGTTGCTGTTCGCGGTGGCTGCGGGTCTGGCCGGCGCCGCGCCGTCCATCGGCTGGCTGCTGGGCTGGCGGCTGCTGCAGGGGTTGGCTGGCGGGCTGCTGATTCCGGTGGCGCAGGCGGCGGCGTACCGGCAGTGCACGCCTGAGCAACGCGGTGCGCTGACCCGGCGCATCCTGCTGGTGGCGTTGCTGGTGCCGGCACTTGCACCGGCTCTTGGCGGCCTGCTGGTGCAGTGGCTGTCCTGGCGCGGCGTGCTGTGGGCCAGCCTGCCGCTGGCGGTGCTGGCGACCGCCCTGGTGCTGGCGTGGATGCCGGCCGATGGCCTGCGCAGTGCGCCACGCCTGCAGGGCTATGCACTGGCCACCGCGATGTCTGCGCTGGGCGCGTTGCTGCTGGCATTGACCTGGCTGGGTGAGCCTGACCATCGCTTCGCCGGCGCAGGGTTGCTGCTGCTGGCAGCAGTGCTGGCCGTCGCCCACCTGCGTAATGCACGCCGGCAGCCGCAGCCGCTGCTGCGCTGGTCGCTGCTGTCCCATCGAGGCCTGCGCATGGCGATGCTGGTCTATCTGGCGGTGCCGGGTGTGTTCATCGGCAGCCAGCTGGCCAGTACCCTGCAGTTGAACCACGCCGGTTACAGCGCCGCGCAGATCGGCGCCTTGATGTTGCCGTGGGCGCTGGCCTCGGCACTGGCAATCACCGGCAGCCGACGCTTGCTGGCGCGCTTCGGGCCGGGCTCGGTGCTGCCGCTGGGCATGGTCCTGCAGGCCAGCGGTCTGCTGCTGATGGCGCTGCAATCGCAGCCCCCCTTCACGCTGGCCGCAACGCTGTTCGCCCTGATGGGCGCTGGCGGCAGCCTGTGCAGCAGCACCGCGCAGACGCTGGCGTTCCATGGTGTGGACGCCGAGGCGCTGGGCGATGCCAGTGCACTGTGGAACCTCAACCGCCAGCTCAGCTTCTGCCTGGGCACCGCCGCCATTGCTCTGCTAATGGCCTTGGCCATGCAGTGGTGGCCGGCGCATGCCACCGGCGTGGCGCTGGGCCTGGCGGCCGTACTCACCCTGTTGCCATTGGCGCTGCTGCGCCGGTCGCAGCTGCATTCCCTTTCCACTACGGAGACTGCTTGATGGACATGACCGCCGAACACGAAATCCACCTGCTGCACGACAAGCTGCAGGCCTGGTTCCGCGCAGAAGTCGCGGCCGATGCACTGGATGATCTGATGGAACATTTCTGCGCGGACTTCAGCATGGTCGGCATCTCCGGTCGCAGGTTGGACCGCGCCGCCGTGCAGGCGCTGTTCGTGGGCGGACACGGCGCCCGGCCGGGACTGCGGATCGCCATCGAGGCCGTGCAGGCGGTGGAAGCGCCGTCGCCCTTGGCGGTGCTGCGTTATCGCGAGGGACATGCCGTGGGTGCGGGAGAAACCGCGTGGCGGGAATCGCTGGCAGTGCTGCGGCAGGAAGGAGGGCACTGGCGCTGGCTGGCCCTGCATGAAGTACCGGTGGCGTGATGGATCCGCCGGGCATGGCCCGGCGCTACCGTGGTTGGCCGTGAACGGGTAGCACCGGGCCATGCGCGGTGAGCGCAGCGGCAGCAGACCGCACATGTGCCATCAGTCCTGCCTGTAAACGCCGCAGAATGCAAAGCAGGCACACGCTTTGCCGGGGGCTACGGGAGTAGGCTGGGGCCTTTCCTGCCGGGAGGTGATGTCCATGCGTGTGCGTGCCGTTGCTGTTGCCGTAGCCCTGAGCCTGTCCAGCGCCGTGCTGGCCGCCGACACGCCGCCGATGACCCCGGACATCAGCGGAAAACCCTTCGTCGCCCCCGATGTGGGCCGCGACTACGACAAGCGCGTGGTGATGGTGCCGATGCGTGATGGCACCAAGCTGTACACGGTGATCGTGGTGCCCAAGGGTGCCCACAATGCACCGATCCTGCTGACCCGCACACCGTACGATGCCGCCGGCCGCGCCAGCCGCAGCGATTCACCGCGCATGCGCGATCTGCTGCCGCAGGGCGATGAAGTGTTCGTCGATGGCGGCTACATCCGCGTGTTCCAGGACATCCGTGGCAAGTACGGCTCCGAAGGCGATTACGTGATGACCCGGCCGCTGCGTGGGCCACTGAACGGTACCAAGGTCGATCATTCCACCGATGCGTGGGACACCATCGATTGGCTGGTCAAGCATGTGCCGGAGACCAACGGCAAGGTCGGCATGCTCGGCTCGTCGTACGAAGGCTTCACCGTGGTGATGGCGCTGACCGATCCGCACCCGGCACTGAAGGTGGCCGCGCCGCAGAGCCCGATGGTCGATGGCTGGATGGGTGACGACTGGCTCAACTACGGTGCCTTCCGCCAGGTCAATTTCAACTACTTCGCGATGCAGACCGAGAAGCGGGGCAAGGGCACGCCGCTGCCGTCGCTGGGCTACGACGATTACAGCACTTTCCTGCGCATCGGCTCGGCCGGTGACTACGCCCGCTTTACCGGCGTGGACCAGCTGACCTGGTGGAAAAAGCTGGTACAGCACCCCGCTTACGATGCGTTCTGGCAGGGCCAGGCGCTGGATGCGGTGATGGCGAAGACGCCGCTGAAGGTGCCGACCATGTGGCTGCAGGGCCTGTGGGACCAGGAAGACATGTGGGGTGCCAACCACGCCTACCAGGCGATGGAAGGGCGCGATACCGGCAACACCCACAACTACCTGGTGATGGGCCCGTGGCGGCACAGCCAGGTGAACTATGACGGCAGCCAGCTTGGGGCGCTGAAATTCGATGGCGATACCGCGCTGCAGTTCCGCCGCGACGTGCTCAAGCCGTTCTTCGACCAGTACCTGGTGGATGGCGCGCCGAAGGCCGATACGCCACCAGTGCTGGTCTACAACACCGGTGAAAACCATTGGGACCGCCTGCAGGGCTGGCCGCGCAGCTGCGAGAAGGCGTGCGCGGCAAACAGCAAGCCGCTGTACCTGCGTGCCGGTGGCAAGCTGGCGTTCCAGGCGCCGGCGGCGGGCGAGGGCGACTTCGAGGAATACGTGTCTGATCCGTCCAAGCCGGTGCCGTTCGTGCCGCGTCCGGTGCGCTTTGGCGACCGCGACATGTGGACCACCTGGCTGGTCAAGGATCAGCGCTTCGTCGATGGCCGCCCCGACGTGCTGACCTTCATCACCGAGCCGTTGACCGCACCGCTGCGCATCGGAGGTACGCCGGTGGTGAACCTGCAGGCGTCCACCAGTGGCACCGACAGCGACTGGGTGGTGAAGCTGATCGACGTGTATCCCGACCAGGAAGCATCGACACCGGAGATGGGCGGCTATGAGCTGCCGGTGTCGCTGGCGATCTTCCGTGGCCGCTACCGCGAGAGCTTCAGCGACCCCAAGGCATTGGCGGCCAACCAGGTGCTGCCGTACCGTTTCGACCTGCCCAATGCCAACCACACCTTCCAGAAGGGCCACCGGGTGATGGTGCAGGTGCAGTCCAGCCTGTTCCCGCTGTACGACCGCAACCCACAGACCTACGTGCCGAACATCTACCTGGCCAAGCCGGGTGACTACCAGAAGGCGACGCAGCGGGTATGGCACAGCGCCGCGCAGGCCAGTTACATCGAACTGCCGGTGTACTGAGACGGAGGGGATGACGCCGGGCACGGCCCGGCGCTACCCCGGTCGCGCGATGTCGGTAGCGCCGGGTGTGGTAGTGCCGGCCGCTGGCCGGCAACGCGATGGTGCGAAAGCGTGAACAGATCGCTTGCAGGACCGACGGGGTAGTGCCGGCCGCTGGCCGGCAACCCGGTGGCGCGAAAGCGTGTCGACCAAGGTCGACACCTACCGGAACAGATCGCCTGAAGGACTGATGGGTTAGTACCGGCCGCTGGCCGGCAACGCGGTGGTGCGAAAGCGTGTCGACCAAGGTCGACACCTGCCCGGGCAGATGCGCTTCAACCAACCTTCGAAGGGCCGGTGCGCCAGCGGCTGGGCACCAGCCCGAAGCGCTTGCGGAATGCGGCAGCGAAGTTGCTGGGATGCCGATAGCCGGTTTCCGCAGCCGCCTGTTCCACGCTCCAGCCGGATTCGCGAAGGCCCTGCTCGGCATGTCGCATGCGTTGTTCGTGCAGGTAGTCGAACACCGAGCAGCCATACTCCTGGACGAAGTGCCGGCGCAGTGCGCTGGGGCTCATGCAGGCCAGTTGGGCAAGTTCCAGCAGGCTGTGCGCATGGCCAGGGTCGTCGTGCAGGAACGTCCGTACGCGTTCCAGCCGCGCCCGCTGGCCACTGCGCAGCGCACGCGCACCTTCGGCGTGCAGATCATCGGCCTGCAGGCCGGTGGACAGCAGCTGCAGGGCAATGCCCTCGCGCCACAGCGCGTCCAGGCCATCCTGCCAGGGGCTGTCGAACAGCTGCGCGAGAGGCGGCAGCATCGCGTGCGGAATCGCCCAGTGCCTGCATTCCATGTGTGAACCCAATGCCCGCTGCAATTGCGGTTGCCGCAGCAGGTCCGGGTCCAGATCGGCTGGCACCATCAGGCTGATGCCACGCAGGCGCATATTGCCGGGATGGACGCCGACCATTGCCACATGGTCGCGGTGACTGGTTGTCACTGCGGTGCCTGCGCGCAGGCTGAAGTCACTGCGGTTGGGAACCTGCACGTCGACCTGGCCCTGCAGCATCACGCGGATGACCAGGCCGGGCCGTTCGTGCGCGGTGGCGGTGTAGGCGATGCGGTTGTGCACATCCGATGCGAGCAGGCTCATGCCGCCGCGCAGGGTCTGTTCGTGCAGGTCGCCGTGACCGGCCCACTGTTCTTCGCGCAGGTGGCTTGGATCGGCACGGTAGTCATAGCCGTGTCGCTGGCCAAAACGGCGGTAATCGGCAAACGTGAAATATCGGGACATCGCTCGGCGCTCAACCATTGATGATGGGTGCCGGCGACGATGTGCCCGCACGTTCCATCGTGCACCTGCAGCGCGGATCGGTCCTGCGCTTTCAGAGTTGGAAATAGATTCCTGTCATTTTCTCCAATGCCAGCCCGAATGCGATATCCAACGGGTCAATCGATTGGCATTTACGGCCAAGTTGAAGGTCGCGCAGCAATGCGCGTGCGTACTGTAACTGCTCGGGACGGGTGATCGATTCGTCTTCGTACTGGTCAAAGAGCAGGCCGAACCGCGTATTGAGGGTAGTGAGGAAGCCGCTGTCGAACAGCAGATCGACCGTGGCATCGCTGAGCATCACTTCGTACAGATCGCCAGGCAGGCAGGAATCGGTATCCAGCCGCCGTTCGGCATCGGCAGAAAGTGGAACGCAGGCTGTACGCATGGGAGCTCAGGTGGCGGGCATGCGCGCAAGTATCACGCATGCAGCGCTTTCGTCACGAAGAAGGGCGTAGTGTCGATAAGGTCGGACGGTTCTGTCCGCATCGATTTCCCAACAGATGGAGACCACAGATGATTGATTACCGACTCAACGGAAAAACCGCGATCGTCACCGGCGGTGTATCCGGTATCGGCCTGGCGGTAGCGGAAACGCTCGCTGCATCGGGCGCGCGCATTTCGGTGTGGGACCTGAAGCAGGATGCGGTGGATGCCACGGTGGCCACGCTGCGCAACCAGGGGGCCGAGGCCATCGGTGTCGCGTTGGATGTCACCGACGAGGCGGCGGTGGAAGCGGCGGTGCAGCGCACGGTGAAGGAACTGGGCGGCGTGCATGTCGCAGTGAATAACGCTGGCATCGGCGGGCCAGCGGCAAGCAGCGGCGACTATCCCATTGATGGCTGGAAGCGCGTGGTCGATGTGAACCTGACCAGCGTGTTCCTGTGCCAGCGGGCGCAGATCCAGGCGATGCGCACGGCGGGCAGCGGCGGCAGCATCATCAACATGGCCTCCATCCTGGGCCAGGTCGGGTATGCCGGTTCGACCGCCTACGCGGCCGCCAAGCACGGCGTGGTCGGCCTGACCCAGACGGCTGCATGGGAGCACGCTGCCGATGGCATCCGCATCAATGCGGTGGGCCCGGGCTTCATCAACACGCCGTTGCTGGAAAAGATGGACGCCAAAGTGCGTGCCACCCTGGAGGGCCGGCATGCACTCAAGCGCTTGGGAACGCCGCAGGAAGTGGCCGCGCTGGTCGCCTGGCTGGCCAGCGACGATGCCTCGTTCGCGACGGGTGCCTACTACGCCATCGACGGTGGTTACCTGGCGCAGTAGTGCCGGCCGCTGGCCGGCAACTCCCGTTGCATGGAACAAGGCGGCATCGCCCGGTGAAGAGGGCGTGCCATCGCCTTCACCCCCGTCCCACGGCCGCCGGGCAACGCTCCGGGAAACTTCCGGAGCCTCCCCATGGAACTTACCCAGGACATGTCCATTCTGCTGCGCGTGGCCGCCGCCATGGTCTTTGGCGGCGTGCTGGGCGTTGAACGTGAGATGGGCAAGCACGCTGCCGGCCTGCGCACGCACATGCTGATTGCCGGTGCCGCTGCGCTGATCGTCGGCCTCGGTGATTCGGTGGCCGAACACTTCCAGCAGGAACGCTACCGCGATCTGCTGCAGGTCGACCCGGTGCGATTGATCGAAGCGGTGGTGGCCTGCGTGGGCTTCGTTGCCGCCGGCACCATCCTGCGCGGCAGTCGCGAAGACCAGGTCAGCGGGCTCACCACGGCCAGTTCGCTGGTGATGGCCGCGGCCATCGGTATTGCCGTGGGCATCGGCAAGTACGTGATCGCGCTCGGTGTCAGCGTGCTGTGCGTGCTGGTGCTGGCGTTGATACGGCGGGTGGAGAAGAAGCTGTAATCGCTAAATGGTAAGACCAATATTCCGTATAGCCCTATGGTCTAATAGGCTGTCGGCAGGATTGGAGGTTCAATTCGCGCCTGTGGTCCGATTGTTGGTCAATGTGGTACGACCAATATATGAGGGCCCGACGCCCCCACCCGGTGGGGAACCTCCTGTTCCTGTCGAGAGCCCTATGCAGCCCTGGCAACACGTGTACGACCCCGCCGGCAACCTTTGGTTGTCGAGCCTGATCGCGCTGCTGCCGATCGCCTTCTTCTTCATCGCCCTGGCCGTGCTGCGCATGAAGGGCTGGATCGCTGGCACCATCACGGTGGCCATCGCGCTTGCCGTGGCGCTGCTGTTCTATCGCATGCCGGTGGCGCAGGCGCTGGGCGCGGCCGGCTTCGGCTTCGTCTATGGCCTGTGGCCGATCGCCTGGATCATCATCGGCGCGGTGTTCCTGTACAAGGTTTCGGTCAAGACCGGCCAGTTCGACATCATCCGTGCCTCGATCCTGTCGGTCACCGAGGACCAGCGATTGCAGATGCTGATGGTCGGCTTTGCCTTCGGTGCCTTCCTGGAAGGTGCAGCCGGGTTCGGTGCGCCGGTGGCGATCACCGCCGCGCTGCTGGTCGGGCTGGGCTTCAAGCCGCTGTATGCGGCCGGCCTGTGCCTGATCGTCAACACCGCGCCGGTGGCGTTCGGCGCGATGGGCATCCCGATCATCGTGGCGGGGCAGGTGACCGGCCTGGATGCCTTCGAGATCGGCCAGATGGCCGGCCGCCAGCTGCCGTTCCTGACTGTCATCGTGCTGTTCTGGATCATGGCGATCATGGACGGCTGGCGCGGCATCAAGGAAACCTGGCCGGCGGTGCTGGTGGCAGGCGGTTCGTTCGCCATCGCCCAGTACCTGACCTCCAACTTCATCGGCCCGGAACTACCGGACATCACCGCCTCGCTGGCGTCGCTGGTCTGCCTGACCCTGTTCCTGCGCCGCTGGAAGCCGGTACGGATCTTCCGCTTCGATACCGAAACCAGCGCTGAGGCGGCCGCACAGGCAATGGAGGCGCCGCGCCACAGCGTCGGCCAGATCGCCAAGGCGTGGTCGCCGTTCCTGATCCTCACTGCGATGGTCACCGTGTGGAGCATCAAGCCGTTCAAGTCGCTGTTCGCAGCCGGTGGCCCGCTTGAAGGCTGGGTGCTGAAGATTCCGGTGCCGGGCCTGGACCAGATGGTGCAGAAGATGCCGCCGATCGTCGATGCGCCGCTGAGCTATGAGGCGGTGTACAAGTTCGACTGGTTCTCGGCCACGGGTACCTCGATCATCCTTGCCGCAATCATTGCGATCATCGCCCTGCGCATGCCGGCGCGCTCGGCGCTGCAGACCTTCGCTGAAACCGTGCACGAACTGCGCATGCCGATCTTTTCGATCGGCATGGTGCTGGCGTTCGCCTTCATCGCCAACTATTCGGGGCTGTCGGCAACGCTGGCGCTCGCACTGGCGCACACCGGCAAGGCGTTCCCGTTCTTCTCGCCGTTCCTGGGCTGGCTGGGCGTGTTCCTGACCGGTTCGGATACCTCGTCCAATGCACTGTTCTCGGCGCTGCAGGCGACCACCGCGCAGCAGATCGGCGTGTCCGACGTGCTGCTGGTAGCGGCCAACACCACCGGCGGTGTCACCGGCAAGATGATCTCGCCGCAGTCCATTGCCATAGCCTGCGCGGCGGTGGGCCTGGCCGGCAAGGAGTCGGACCTGTTCCGCTTCACCGTCAAGCACAGCCTGATCTTCACCACGATGGTCGGCCTGATCACCTTGGCCCAGGCCTACTGGTTGACCTGGATGATTCCCTGAGCCATGCAGTACAGGCCGACCAACAGCGGCGTGCTTCGGGCCACAATGGCGCCATGAGCACACAACGGGTTTCGGACAAGGTGGCCGCGCAGCTGCGTGCGCTGGTGCAGGAACAGCAGTTGCAGCCGGGCGACAGGCTGCCGGCCGAGCGCACGCTGGCCGTTCAGCTTGGGGTCTCGCGCACCGCGCTGCGCGAGGCCATCGCGCAGTTGTCCAGCCATGGTCTGCTGACCGCGCGGGTAGGCGGTGGCACTTACGTGAGCGAGCCCGCCGCACGTGCGCGGCAGGCGCTGGATGAACCGCTGGTGCCGTACCTGCCGCTGTTCCAGGGGGACCCGGAATACCGCTTCGATGTGCTTGAAATCCGCCACGCGCTGGAAGGCGCCACGGCCTGGCACGCCGCGCTGCGCGCCACCGACGAGGACCGCGCGCGCATCGCCCAGGCGTTCCAGACCATGATGGATGCGCATGGCAAGGACGACCCCGCCGGTGAGGCGCAGGCCGATGCGGCCTTCCACCTGTCCATCGCCGAGGCCTCGCACAACCTGGTATTGCTGCAGGTGATGCGCGGCCTGTTCGAACTGCTGCAGACCAATATCTCGCAGAGCCGCGAAAAGCTCTACACCTCGGCCAGGACCTTCTCGCCGCTGTCCGACCAGCATCGCGAAATGATGGATGCGGTGCTGGCCGGCGACCCCGAACGTGCGCGCGCCGCCGCGCATGCCCACCTCGAGTTCGTGCACACCACGCTGCGCACCCTCGATGACAACGAAGCCCGGCGTGCGCGGGCTTCGCGTCTACCTTCCCCACACGGTTGACCCCATGATCATCTCCGCCTCCACCGATTACCGTGCCGCAGCCGAACGCCGGCTGCCGCCGTTCCTGTTCCACTACATCGATGGTGGCGCGTATGCCGAGCACACGCTGAAGCGCAACGTATCCGATCTGTCCGACATCGCGCTGCGCCAGCGCGTCCTGCGCAACATGTCCGACCTGGGCCTGGAAACCGAGCTGTTCGGCGAGAAGTTGGCGATGCCGGTGGCACTGGCACCGGTCGGCTTGACCGGCATGTATGCCCGTCGCGGCGAAGTGCAGGCCGCGCGTGCAGCCGACAGCCGCGGCATTCCGTTCACGCTTTCCACGGTGTCGGTGTGCCCGATCGAAGAAGTCGCCCCGGCGATCCAGCGCCCGATGTGGTTCCAGCTGTACGTGCTGCGCGATCGCGGTTTCATGCGCAATGCGCTGGAGCGCGCGCAGGCGGCCGGTGTAACCACCCTGGTATTCACTGTCGACATGCCGGTGCCGGGCGCGCGCTATCGCGACGCACACTCGGGCATGAGTGGTCCGAACGCTGCAATGCGCCGCATCGGCCAGGCCATCACCCATCCGCGCTGGGCGTGGGACGTCGGCCTGCGCGGACGCCCGCATGACCTCGGCAACATCTCCACCTACCGTGGCAACCCAACAGGCCTGGAGGATTACATCGGCTGGCTGGGCAGCAACTTCGATCCGTCCATTTCGTGGAAGGACCTGGAGTGGATCCGTGAGTTCTGGAAAGGCCCGATGGTGATCAAGGGCATCCTCGACCCGGACGATGCGCGTGATGCGGTCGCGTTCGGCGCCGATGGCATCGTGGTCTCCAACCATGGCGGCCGCCAGCTCGATGGCGTGCTGTCCACCGCTCGGGCGTTGCCGGCCATTGCCGACGCCGTGCAGGGTGACCTGAAGATCCTCGCCGATTCTGGCATCCGCACCGGCCTGGACGTGGTGCGCATGCTGGCGCTGGGCGCCGACACCGTGCTGCTGGGCCGCGCGTTTGTCTACGCTCTTGCCGCGCAGGGCGAGGCCGGCGTGGCCAACCTGCTGGACCTGATCGCCAAGGAAATGCGCGTGGCGATGACCCTGACCGGCGCGCATCGCATTGCCGACATCGGCCGTGATTCGCTGGTGCACCTGCCATGAGTGATCGAAACACGGTGCTGGAACAGTTGCGTGCCGCGGCGGGGGACCGCCACGTACTGACCGGTGACAAGGCCACCCGTCGCTTCCGTCGCGGCTATCGCTTCGGTGACGGCCCGGTACTGGCGGTGGTGCGCCCGGGCACGCTGCTGGAACTGTGGCGTGTGTTGCAGGCGGCGGTGCAGGGCGGGGCCGCGATCATCCTGCAGGCGGCCAATACCGGCCTGACCGGCGGTTCCACCCCGGACGGCGATGACTATGGCCGGCCGATCGTGCTGGTCAGCACCCTGCGCCTGACCGGCATCCAGCTGTTGAATGAAGGCCGCCAGGTGCTGTGCCTGCCTGGCGCGACGCTGGACCGGCTGGAGCAGACGCTGGCGCCACTGGGCCGCGAGCCGCACTCGGTGATCGGCTCGTCGTGCATCGGCGCCTCGGTGCTGGGCGGCATCTGCAACAACTCCGGTGGCGCGCTGGTGCGCCGCGGCCCGGCCTATACCGAACTGGCGCTGTATGCGCAGGTCGACGCGCGGGGTGAACTGCAACTGGTCAACCATCTGGGCATCGCGCTGGGCGACACGCCCGAGCAGATCCTGCAACGCCTGCAGAGCGGTGACTACAGCGCCGCCGATGTCAGCGACGGTGATGGCCGTGCCGCCTCCGATCCGCGTTATGCCGAGGAAGTGCGCAAGGTCGATGCCGATACCCCGGCACGCTTCAACGCCGACCCCAGCCGCCATTTCGAGGCGGCCGGATCTGCCGGCAAGCTGGCGGTGTTCGCCGTGCGCCTGGATACCTTCGAGAAGGAGGCCGCCGAGGTCTTCTATATCGGCAGCAACCGCACCGACAGCCTGACCGCGATCCGCCGCCAGCTGCTGACCGGCTTCGAGCGCCTGCCCATCGCCGGCGAGTACATCCACCGGGATGCGTATGACATCGGCGAGCGCTACGGCAAGGACAGTTTCCTGCTGATCGACACGCTCGGTACCGCGCGCGTTCCGGCCGCATTCGCACTGAAGAGCCGGGTTGATGGCTGGTTCGAACGGCTGGGCCTGCGCGGTGTCACCGACCGCATGATGCAACTGCTGACCGGACTGCTGCCTTCGCACCTGCCCAAGCGCATGGGCGAGTTCCGCCAGCGTTACGAGCATCATCTGCTGCTGAAGGTTTCCGCACAGGATGCGGCTGCCACCGAGGCCTGGCTGCGCGGTTTCTTCAACGACCACGAAGGCGGCTACTTCCATTGCACGGCGGACGAAGGACGCAAGGCCTTCCTGCATCGTTTCGCGGTGGCCGGTGCGGCGGTGCGCTACCGCGAAGTGCATCGCGATCAGGTGCAGGACATCGTCGCGCTGGACATTGCGCTGCGCCGCGATGACGCCGACTGGTTCGAGCAGCTGCCGGCCGATATCGATGGGCGCCTGCTGCACAAGCTGTACTACGGCCACTTCCTGTGCCATGTGTTCCACCAGGACTACATCGCGCGCAAGGGTGAAGACCCGATGGCCATCGAGCATGCGATGTGGGCGTTGCTGGACCAGCGCGGCGCGGAGTACCCGGCCGAGCACAACGTCGGCCACCTGTATCCGGCCAAGCCGGCGCTGGCCGGCTTCTACCGCACGCTGGACCCGAGCAATACCTTCAACCCCGGCATCGGCCAGACGTCGAAGGCGAGGGGCTGGGGCAGCTGCGACTGCGACGGGCACTGAGCCGCAACGCGGCGCCTGCGCTACCATCGGTCTCTCGCAAGGACGTGCCGGTGCGCACAGGATGAACATGGTTTCCACGCGCATGGCTTACGCGGTGCTGTCTGTACTGCTGCTGGCATCGTCGTTGCCTGCAGCGGCGGACGTTGCGCCCGTTCAACGGGACGCGGCAGGCAACCGGCTGGAGACGCTGCTGCTGCAGGGCGGGCAGGGGCCGGACGGCCCGGAGCGCTACTGCACTGCTGATGGCCAGTGGTGCGTGCAGGCGCTGCCTTCAGCGGGCGAAGACCAGCCGGCCTCGCTGGAAGTTGCCGAGCGCGCGGATGCTGAAGGCGAGCCGCAGATGCGCTACGTGCCCATCGACGTGGTTGACGATGGCGACCTGCGGGTCTGGCCCTTCATCGTGCGCCTGGCGCCCGGCGCCGGGGCAGCCCAGGCCGTGGCCGATCCACAACAGGCCGCATTGCAGAACGTGCTCGTCGGCGGTCTGGTGGAGGCCCGTGCGATGTATTCCGGCGGCGGTGCCAGCGCATCGACCCTGCACCTGGCGCGCATCCGTCATCTTGACGATGGCATCCAGGTGGACGCCGACGTGCTGTCCGTTGCGTGGTCGGCCAACAAGATGATCCGGGCCTGTTTCAGCGAGCGCGATTTTGATCAGCGTGCCGGCGCCTGCCATGACGAGTACAGCTTCGATGCGGAACTTGCGCTGGCAGCCGAAGCGCAGGACATGCCCGTACTGCGCTACCAGACCGGGGCCACCAACTATCCGGCCGGGGTATCACCGCAGCGGGACTCGCTGGCCAAGGGGCGGTTGACGAAGAAGGACCTGCGCACCGAACAGGATGCGCAATGCAGCTACACGCGCACCTTCCGCTTCACGTCAGGGGCGTACCAGCCGGACCAGCCGCTGCCGGAGTGCTCGGCCTACACCGAGCCCTGAACCATGGAGCCGGGCGCAAGCCCGGCTCTGCGCAACGGCCGTGACGCGCTTACTCGCAGCGGGTGGCGGTGATGATGTTGTCCTTGTCCACGAACACGCGCAGGCGGTCCTGGCGGATGTCCTTGGTGGTGATGGTGGCCGGGCCGATGGGGTTGACCATGCCGGCGCCGCTTTCGCTGGACAGGCGGCGGATGTTCGGCTCGTTGGCCGGCTGGCCGATGGCCCAGCCCAGCTGGCTGGCATCGCAGCGGCCACTGCCCTTGACCTCCGGGCCGGGAGTGCTGACACAGGCCGACAGCAACAAGGCCAAGGCGGGCAGCAACAGAGTCAGGCGGATGGTCATGCGGGCGCTCCTGCGCAGGGGATTGGCGGCACGATAGCACTGACCGCGCGAAACCCGGCAGCGTTCGGGTCATTGCCCGCGCGGCCGCCGCACTGCATAGTGGCCGGCGTTGCCGGCAACGTGCCGGCGGGCAGGCCGGGCCACTCCGGTGCAGGTGTTGGGTCCGGTATGAGGTCAGGCAGTTTCCGTGGCAGGCAGAACGCAGTGAAGGCGACGGCAGTGCTGTCGTTGCTCTGCATGGCAGTGGCAGCCATGGCTGCCGAACCGACGCCAGCGCCGGCGGCCGAAGCGCCGGTATTTGGTGGCTGGCGCAACCTGCAGACCGAAGCCGGTTACCAGCCGGCGCAGCGCAACCTGGCGTTCGCGATGCTGCCGCAGGCCGCAACCCGTGGTGATCGCTTCGCCATCCTCGACCGTGAAGGCAAGCGCACGGTGTGCTGCCTGCAGGTGGCCAGCGAGTCGCTGGGTGTTGCCGCGCTTCGCGAGCAGTACCACCTGCCGCAGGCCGGGGTGACCGATCTGAGCAACGGCCGCAGCCCGGCGCGCCCGTATCTGCCGCATGTCTATGCGATGCAGCGGGTGGATGAACTGGCCGATTATGGTTTCGCCGATGTTGCCGGTGCCTACAGCGACCTGGGCGGGCTGCTGCTGCCCGACGCTGCCGCGCTGGCTGCCGACGGCACCGAAGTGCGCGTGGGCGAGGGCCATTATCGCCTGCAGTTCCACCGCCAGCCGCTGGCCGATGATGACGGCGCACTGGACCGGTACACCCTGCAGGTGCTGCCTGCCGGCGACCCGGTCGTGGTTGAAGTGCCGTTCGGCACCTACTGATTGCCACATCCCACTGGCTAGAATGGCGCGCGGCGCTGCCTGCGCGCCTGATCCTGCGAGTTGTTGCCGTGCGATTTCTGTTGCTGCCCCTGCTGTTGCTGGCCGGTTGTGCCAGCGTGCCCCCTGCGCCGCCACCGGCCCACTCGGATGCGCTGTGGCGCCTGATCGAACGTGATTGCCAGGGCGCACAGTCGCCACGCGGCGATTGCCTGCAGGTGCGCCCGGCCGTTGATCACCGCGATGTGCTGGTCAAGGACGCGCACGGCCGCTATCAGTTCCTGCTGATGCCACTGGACAAGGTCAGTGGCATCGAAAGTCCCGCGTTGTACCGGCGCGGGGCACCCAATTACTTTGCTGCCGCCTGGCAGGCCCGCGCTCGTACCGAGCAGGCACTTGGCCAGCGGTTGCCGCGCAGCGTCGCCAGCCTGGCATTGAACTCGCCGCATGGACGTTCGCAGCACCAGCTGCACATCCACGTCGATTGCCTGCGCGCCGACGTGCTGCGGGCGCTGGAAGACAATCGCGCGGCCCTCGGCACGCAGTGGGCACCGCTGCCGGTACGGCTGCGCGGCCATCAATACCAGGCGCGGTTGCTGCCGGGCGAGGCGTTGACTGCCAATCCCCTCAACCTGCTGGCCTATGGCCTGAGCGGTGTGGACAGGGTTGGCCAATGGAGCCTGCTGGTGGCGGGACACGAGGACGTGCACGGCGCGCCGGGTTTCATCCTGCTGGCCACGCAGCTGGATCCCGGCAGCGACAACGATGCCAGCGCCGAGGAGCTGCAGGACCATGCCTGCAGCGTGTTGACCGGCGCGGATGCTTCGCTGGAGCGGGTGCGCTAGTTCTCTGCTGACTGCCGTTGCAGCCAGACAGGGGCTGTCAGGGCGTAGAGCTGGCGGTCCTGCCAGCCTTCGACATCCAGGTGGTGGTCGCGCAGCAAGCCTTCGCGCTCGAAGCCGATCGCCTGCAGGGTAGCGACCAGCGCGCTGCCTGCATCGGGCGGTAGCAGTACGAACAGGCGACGGATCCCCACCTGTTCGAACAGGAACGTGCACAGCGCCTGCAACGAAGCGTGCAGCTGCCGCCGCTGGGGACAGCCTGCGGCATGCAGCCAACGCAGTTCAACGCTGCGCGCATGCGCGCAATGCAGGCGCAGTTTCAACTGGTCCAGCAGCTCACCCGCTGCGTCGAAGCTGCCCAGCAGCAACTGATCGTTGTCGTGTTGCAGCTGCGAACGCTGAACACCGCAGAGGAAATGGGCTTCGGCATCGAAATGGTCAGGCGGGTTGCCGCTGCGTTCGACCTGACGATAGTGGTGACGCCAGGCGGAAAGGTCTGAACGCTGCAACGGGCGCAGCACCACAGGCCCGTGCTGGAGCAGCAAGAGGTGGCGGCGCAGCACCGGTCGCAGCGGTGGCAGGGAAGTAGGGAAATACCGGTTCATGGGGTGGGACGATGCCGCAGGCCGGCGAGGGGGAACAATGAAAGAAGTTGCAAATGCGGCGCGGTCGCTGGCTGCGGTCTGATTCGGTTCAGGCATAACGCCATCAAGCCTGGTCATTTCCGTTGCAACCATCCGTTCAGGACACTTTCGTTACGGGATCGTTATGCGCACACCGTCGCCAGCGCCCCGGACCACCCGCCCAACTCCCCCAGGAAGCCCATGTCCGCCTCTCCCCTGGCGCTGCGCCCGCGTCCGCTGGTGCTTGCCTTGTCGTCCCTGATGCTGGCCTCGTTGCCCGCCTTCGCGCAGGAAAGCGCACCCACCTCATTGCAGGAAGTGAAGGTCACCGGCTCGCGCATCCCGCGTGCCAGTGTCGAGGGACCGTCGCCGGTCACGGTGATCAGCCGCGAGCAGATCGATGCGCAGGGCTATCGCAATGCATTCGATGCGTTGAGCGCGCTCACCGAGAACACCGGCAACGTGCAGGGCGAGGACTTCGGCAATACCTTCACCCCGGCGGCGAACACCATCAACCTGCGTGGCCTGGGCCCGAACCGCACGCTGGTGCTGGTCAACGGCCGCCGCCAGGCCGACTATCCGCTGGCCTACGAAGGCTCGGTGAACGTGGTCAACCTGGCCAACATCCCCAGTGCGCTGATCGAGCGCATCGAGGTGCTGGCCGCAGGGGCGTCTGCGGTGTATGGTTCCGATGCCATCGCCGGCGTGGTCAACATCATCCTCAAGGACCGCTTCGACGGCGTGGACGTCAACGTGCGTGCCGGCGGCACCCAGCAGGGCGGTGGTGACAACCAGCGCGTGCAGGTGGTGGGAGGCAGCTCGGGCGACCGCTGGGAAGGCCTGTTCGGCTTCGAACTGGACGTGCGCAAGGCGATCCACGCGCGCCAGCGCGATTTCATGGATTCGCTGGACGATGACCCCACCGGCAAGGCGCCGCAGCCGACGGCCGTCGCCTATCGTCGCAATGCAGCCACCGGTCGCAACATCGATCCGGGCACCGCCGGCTGCGATGCGGCTTCGTCCATCTACGGTGGCAGCGTGCTGCGCGCCAACAACCCGCGCCAGGGCTGGTACTGCGGCAGCAACGAAGCCGCTGCCAGTTACTGGACCGTGCAGACCGAGAAGCGCAACCTCAACGGTTACGGCCTGCTGACCTTCCACGTCAACGACACCACCGACCTGTTTGCGGATGTCGCGCTGGGCAGCGCACGGATCAACAACAATACCCGTGCGCCCACCTGGACCTCGTCACGCAACTACTTCTACAACCAGAACACGGGCAACCTGGAGAGCTGGTACCGCCGCTTCGCGCCGGAGGAAATCGGCGGCCTGCCGCGCAATGCCAACCGCTTCCTGGAAAGCTCGTGGTCGTTCAACGTCGGTGCGCGGGGCCAGATCGGCGACAGCGGCTGGGACTACGAGGCCGTCTACAGCCGCTCACGCTACGAGAACCGCACGCGCCGCCCGGTGCTGCTGGCCGGCATCAACGAGTACCTGCTGGGCCCGCAGCTGGGCGTGCGCAACGGCGTGGAGGTCTATGCACCAGACCCTGCGCGCCTGTTCCAGCCATTGACGCCCGACGAGTACGGCCGCCTGTCCGACTACCAGGAAAGCCGCAATGCCGCGTGGCTGCAGACCTTCAGCGCGACGGTCAACGGCCGCCTGTTCGCGTTGCCCGGTGGCGATGCCGCATTGGCCGCGGTGGTCGAAGCGGGCAGCCAGGGCTACCGCAATCGCCCGGACCCGCGCTTGGGCACCGGCGAATTCTGGAACACCAGCGCCGGCATCGGTGCTGGTGGCGAACGTGACCGCTATGCGGCCGGTGTTGAACTGCAGCTGCCGTTGCTGCAGTCGCTGACCACCACCCTGGCAGGTCGCTACGACCAGTACCGCGCCGGCGGCGAGCATATCGGCAAGGCGACCTGGAGCTTCGGTGTCGAATTCCGTCCGATCGAAAGCCTGCTGATCCGCGGCACCGCGGCCACCAGCTTCCGTGCGCCGGACATGAACTATGTGTTCGCCACCGAGACCCGTGGCTACAACCCCGGCATGACCGACTACTGGCGCTGCCGCACCGCCGGCCAGTCGTATGACAACTGCGACTACAACGGCCTGTCGATCGACTACAGCAACCGCGCCAACCCGCAGCTGCAGCCGGAGTCGGCCAAATCGTACGGCTTCGGCGTGGTCTGGTCGCCACTGTCCGGGCTGGATTTCAGCGCCGACTACTACGACATCCGCATCGACAACGAAGTGACCAGCCTCGACACCAGCCGCATCCTGCGTGATGAGGCCGATTGCCGGCTGGGCCGCACCCTCGGCGGCGAAGCGCGCGACATCAGCTCGTCGCTGTGCCAGGACGCGCTGTCGCGGGTGATCCGCAACCCCTCCACTGCCACCGTGCAGCCGGACCAGGTAACCCGCGTACTGATCAACCCGATCAATGCGGCATCGGAGTCGGTGCGCGGCATCGACCTGAAGGGCAACTGGCGCTTCGATGCGGGCCGCTATGGCCGCTTCACCACGCGCCTGGCCTACACCCTGGTGCTGGAGCATGAGTACAAGCAGTTCGCCGATGACGAAGTGCGCGACATCCGCAATTCGCTGGATGACTACCAGTGGCGCAGCAAGGCCAATGGCAGCATCACCTGGAACCAGGGCGACTGGACCACGACGCTGTATGGCAACCGTTTCGGCTCGCTGCCCAAGACCGATGGCAGTGGCCGCATCGCACCGTACATGACCTACAACGCCAGCGTGTTCCGCCAGTTCGGCGAAAACCTGTCGGTGGGCGTGATCGTCAACAACCTGCGCGACAGCCGCCCGCCGGCAGACAAGAACGGTGGCGGTTGGCCGTTCTATCCTGTCGGCAACTACGACCCGTATGGCCGTCAGTTCTGGGTGCAGCTGGATTACCGGTTCCGTTAAGCGATGCAAAACGAAAGGCCCGGCATTGCCGGGCCTTTCTTTGTGTGGCACTTCGCTTCCAGCGCCATGCAATGGCATGCTCACCCAATCAGCAGGGAGGAAACAACGCATGGACGTTCGTCATCTGATGGTTGTGGTGCTCGCAGTCGCGGGCTGCAGCAGCAAAGAAGAAGCACCGGCAGCCGCTGCCCAGGATGCCACGATGGCGCCTGCCGACCGGGTTGAGGCAGCAACACGGATACGCGCTGCTGCAACATCCCTGCACACCGCTCCCGCTTCGCCCGGGTCTGCAGTCATTGCTGCGGCGGCCAAGCCAGCGGAAGGAACGTTCCTCACCGGCGAGCGCAGCCTGTTGAGTGAGGGGGCGATGTCCGTTGAACGATTCCATGCGGTGGTCGGTTCCAACAGAGCATTCGCACAGGCGGTCAGCCAATTCGAGCAGGATGCCGCACGCCAACCGGAAGCACAGGATCTGACCGGGCTGTACAGGTCAGCGGTGACTGCGGCGCTGGACGGGAATACGGACGTGGTCTCGTTCGCATGCGGCTACAGCTTGTGCCTCGGCGAGATCCGCAGCCGGACCGAAGACGGTTTCAGCGCCTGGGCGCGCTCCTTCGAGAAGGGCAACACGCCTCCCGTCTATGCATTCGCAACGGCCGAGTACACCCTGGGCCGGAACCTGTATTCGGGACGCTTCGTGTTCTCCACCGATCCGGCTGCCAACGGCATCACCACCCAGTAGGTCGGGACATGCCGGGCGGATGAAACGTTACGGCAGCGCCTGCACCAGGTACGACTCGATGACGTAGCTGAAAGGCTGCTGCTGGCGGTCGCGCAGCAGCGCGCGCACTTCCAGGATCACTCCATGGTCGCCATCGCCGCGCGGCGGCCAGAACGTCTGGTCGGTCACGGTCTGGCGCTGGAAGCCGAGCGGACCGACCACGCGGCCGAACGGCTCGTCGGTCGTGTCCAGGACCTGGTTCATGGCCGGGCTGAGATGGTCGGGCAGGTACCAGTTGTCGGCCTCGGACAGCACGCGGCTGCCGCAGGCCAGCTGCACGCGCCGGTAACGCAGGGGCGTGGAGGCAGTGGCGCCCAGGGCCTGCAGCACGTCGGCCGGGGCGGTCTTGTCCTGGCCGTGCACACGCACGGCACGGACCCGGGCCTGCTCGGCCAGGCCGTGCTCGGCGCACCAGCTTTCCAGGGTGGCGGTGGCGCTCTGGCCGGCCAGCACGCGCTGGTGCAGTACCTCCACCAGCGCGGCGGAGGCAATCCGCTGCTGGCCCGGCGGCGCCTGCAGGGGCGCGCTGGCGCTGGCATCGGTGGCGGACAGGCTGGCGATCGGGGCAGCGGCCAGCAGGGACGCGGCCTGCCAGCGGCGAAGACGATCGTGGCGGTCGGACGGGCCCATGCGGCATCACAGCGGAAACAGGCGCCCATGTTACCCGTTCAGGCGTGTATCCGGCGTCCCTGCGGCGCACGGTCGCGGACGGGATTCATCGTGCCGGTGAATGCATGGCATGCAGATATTTCGTTGGCCGATGGACGCGGCGGCGGGCAGGATGGCGCCAGTGTTGGCTTTCCGGGAGAACCTGATGACCCTGCAGTTCGTCCATGGCGGCGTCGATCGCGACGGTGCCCCGCTGCATTTCCACATCCGTGGTGGCCGGTTTGTCGGCATCAATGGCGACGATGCAGCAGCACAGGGAGCCGAAAGCGTCGATCTGACCGGTTTTACCGTGCTGACTGGACTGGTCGACGGCCATATCCACCTGGACAAGAGTTTCGTCGGCGACCGCTGGCATCCGCATCAGCCGGTGAACAGCCTGCGCGAGCGTCTGGCGGTGGAAAAAGCCGCGATTGCTACCGCCGCACCCATGGCCGATCGTGCCGAGGCCCTGATCCGCCAGTGCAGCGGATTCGGTACGGTGGCGATGCGGTGCCACGTTGACATCGATGGCAGCACCGGCCTGCGTCACCTGGAGGCGGTGCGTGAAGCGGCGCTGCGTTGTGCCGACATCATGCGCATCCAGTGGGTGGCATTCCCACAGGCGGGCGTGATGTCGTGCCCGGGTACGGCGGTCATTCTGGAACAGGCGATTGCTGCCGGGGTGGAGGTGCTTGGAGGCATCGACCCGAGCACGCTGGACGGGGATGCCGAAGGCCAGCTTGCGTTGTTGTTCGGGCTGGCCGAGCGCTATGGCGTGCGTCTGGACATCCATCTGCACGAGCCGGGCGAGACCGGGCTGGCGCAGCTGCTGCGGATCGCCGCGCGCACACGCGCGGCGGGCCTGCAGGGCAGGGTGGCGGTCAGTCACGCTTATGCGCTGGGCGAGGTGCCGTTGGCGCGGGCGCTGCAGGTGGGTGAGGCCTTGGCTGCCGCAGGCGTAGCGATCATGAGCAATGCGCCGGGCGACCATCCGTTCCCGCCGCTGCGTGCTCTGCACGACGCCGGTGTGCGCGTGTTTGCCGGCAACGACAACATCCGTGACTGCTGGTGGCCCTATGGCAATGGCGACCTGCTGCAGCGGGCGATGCTGCTGGGCTATCGGTCGGGCTTCTACACCGATGCGGACCTGACGCTGGCGCTGGACATGGTCACCACCCATGCGGCGGAGGTGATCGGGTTGCCGCAGTACGGCATTGCAGAAGGTCGTCCGGCTACCTTCGTGGCGGTGCGTGCCGACCATGGCCCGGCGGCGGTGGCCGCAGTGCCGGCCGAGCGACGCGTGGTGGTCGACGGTCGCTGGCTGTAGCGGCCGGGCCGTGCCCGGTAGCACCTGGTAGTGCCGGCCGCTGGCCGGCAACTTCAACAGCAACAGCCGAAGCAACAGCGGCACTCCGAGGTAGGGCGGTGCGGTGTCGGATTGCGGGGACGCCGCAAGTACGTCCCTGTAGGCTCAGCCGCGCCATCCATGGCGCGGATGCCCCGC
>NZ_JBYTEK010000041.1:0-40709 GCF_058783335.1 Stenotrophomonas sp. FW305-C-20-S1
TGGCAGGACCGTTGGCGCCATGGATGGCGCCATCGAGCCCCCATGGATGGGTTTACGGCGTGTCCTGCCAACCCACACCGCCCCGCCCAACAAACAGAAAAGCCAGAGCCGGCTGTTGCTCCGGCTCTGGCTTTTGCTGTGGATTGAAACGCGGGTGCCGGGCCGCAGGCCCGGCTGATCAACTCACACCACTGGTTCGCGCAGGACGGGGTTGTCCCAGCCCGGGCGCGGTGCGAAGCGATCACCGTGGCGCTGCTGCAGCGCCTTCAGGCGCTCCACGATGGCATCGGCACCCACCGCACGGATGTGCTGGATCGGACCGCCGCGGAACGGTGCGAAACCGGTACCGAAGATCACGCCCGCGTCCAGCAGGTCCGCGTCGGCCACCACGCCTTCGTGCAGGCACGCCACCGCCTCGTTCAACAACGGCAGGATCAGGCGATCTTCCAGATCGGCAGGCGCCTGATAGTCGCGCGCCACGTCCGGCTTCTTGGCCCGGCCGTTCTCCCAGGTGTAGATGCCCTGGCCATCCTTCTTGCCGCGCTTGTCCGGTTCCACCGTCTGCAGCGCCGCCGGAATCTGCAGGCCCAGGAACGGCGCCAGTTCCTTGCCCACGCCAGCGGCCACGTCCAGGCCTACGGTGTCGATCAGTTCGATCGGGCCCATCGGCATGCCGAACTTCACCGCCGCCTTGTCGATCACCGGGCCCGGAATGCCTTCAGCGTATGCGGTGGCCGCTTCCAGCATGTACGGGAACAGCACGCGGTTGACGAGGAAGCCGGGCGTGCCGGCCACCGGCACCGGGAACTTGCCCAGCGCCTTGCAGAAGGCTGCCAGGCGACGCTCGGTTTCGGCCGCCATGCCGTCGTGATGGATGATCTCCACCAACGGCATCTGGGCCACCGGGTTGAAGTAATGCAGGCCGGCGAACTGCGCCGGGCGCTGGATGTGATCGCGCAGCTCCACCAGCGGAATCGACGAGGTGTTGGTGGTCAGCAACGCGTCGAGCTTCATCTTCGGCTCCAGCGTCTGGTACAGCGCACGCTTGGCTTCCGGGTTCTCGATGATCGCTTCGATGACCAGATCGGCCTGCGCCACGCCATTGCCTTCCAGGTCCGCACGCAGGCGCGCGGCGACGGCCGGACGCTTGCTCTCGTCACGCACCTTCTTGGCGAACAGTGCCTGTGCACGTTCCATGGCCGGGTCGATGAAGCGCTGCTCGCGGTCCTGCAGGGTCACTTCAAAACCCTTGTAGGCGGCCCACGCAGCAATGTCACCGCCCATCACGCCAGCACCGACCACGTGCACGTGGCGGATGCCGGAATCGCCACCGCCCAGGCCCTTCAGGCGTTCGGTGAGGAAGAAGATGCGGATCAGGTTGCGCGCGGTCGGCGTGCTGGCCAGCTTCACTACGGCGCGTCGTTCGGCATCCAGGCGTGCCTGCACCGGCTTGCCGCCGCTGCGCTGCCAGGTGCTGATCAACGCATACGGCGCCGGGTACTGGTCCTTCTTCGCCTTGCGTGCGACCTGCTTGACCATCTGCGGGGCCAGCAGCTGGCGTGCCGGCCAGGTATTGGTCGCCCAGGCCAGCGCACGCTGCTTGAACGGGCGGGTGGTGCCGGACAGTGCCAGCGCCACGGCGGTATCGAGCACGACGGCCGGTGCCACCACCTTGTCGACCAGCCCGATGCCGCGTGCGGCCGAGGCCGACAGCGTGCGTCCGGTCAGCATCATGTCCATCGCCGCCGGTGCGCCGACCAGCTGCGGCAGGCGCGCGCTGCCACCCCAGCCCGGGAAGATGCCCAGTTGGGTTTCCGGCAGGCCGATGCGGGTGGAACTGTCATTGGATGCAACGCGATAACGGCAGGCCAGGGCCAGCTCGGTACCGCCGCCCAGGCAATGGCCATGGATGGCGGCCACGGTCGGGCAGGGCAGTTCTGCCAGCTTCTGGTAGGTCGACTGGCCGCGGCGGATGGCGTCGTTGACGGTGCCGCGGCGATCGAACTCCTGGAACTCCTTCAGGTCGGCACCGGCGATGAAGCCTGCCTTCTTGAGGGACTGGATCACCACGCCCTTCGGTGGGTCCATGGCGATGCGCTCCAGCAGGTCGCCCAGCTCCAGCAGCACATCCTGCGACATTGCGTTGACACTGCTGTCCTGACGATCCAGGGAGAGGACCACCACGCCATCGTCGCGGATCTCGGGGTGCCAGTGGCTGAAGCGGAGACCATCGAAGCTTGAGAGCATGGACGTTCCATCCGGTTGTGTATGGAGAAGGGGGCTATGATCCAGAGGTTGTTTCCCCCGCGTCAAATCCCAATAGCAGGGGTGTGGCGCCCCGGATCGCAGGCGTTGGACCGGAACGTTAACGGAACGGTGGTTAAAAGCTGGTGCGGCGCCAGGTGATCGGCGACTGAACTTTTCCCGGGATTGGCAGTCTCATTGCCCGACGTCGGTTGGGCTGACAGGAGTGCGGCCCCTCATGGCCGATGTTGATACACCTCAGGAGCTGGATCTGGAACTGGTCCGGCGCGTGCAGCACGGCGAGAGTGCCGCCTTCGATGTCCTGGTGCGCAAGTACCAGCATCGGGTCGTGGCCCTGGTCGGTCGCTACATCGCCGACTGGAGTGAATGTCAGGACGTGGCCCAGGACACTTTCATCCGTGCCTACCGTGCGATTGGAAGCTTCCGCGGCGACGCCCAGTTCTCAACCTGGTTGCATCGGATCGCCGTGAACACCGCCAAAAACCACCTGGCTTCGCACAATCGCCGCCCGCCGACCGATGACATCGACATCGGCGACGCCGAGCAGTTCGACAGCGGCACGCGCCTGCGCGACACCGATACGCCCGAGCGCGAGTTGATGCGCCAGGAACTGGAACAGACGGTGATGAAGGCCGTCAACGCGCTGCCGGAAGAACTCCGGTCGGCGATCACCCTGCGCGAGGTGGAAGGCCTGAGCTACGAGGAAATCGCGCAGAAGATGGGGTGCCCGATCGGCACCGTGCGTTCACGGATCTTCCGGGCGCGCGAGGCGATCGACACCGAACTCCGGCCGCTGCTGGACATCGGCAGTGCCACCCGCGAGAAGAGCCGTATATGACCCGCATTCCGAACAACGAATCGCACAACCACCAGTCTCCCGCCGGGCAACGCCTGGACGAACGCCATCGCCAGCAGTTGTCGGCGCTGGTCGACGGCGAGCTGGGGGCAGACGAGGCGCGCTTCCTGGTGCGCCGCATGGAACACGATCCGGAACTGGCTGGCTGCCAGGAACGCTGGCAGCTGCTGGGTGATGTCATGCGCGGCCAGGCGTCGCTGCTGGCACCGGCCGGTTTCAGCGCCGCCGTGGCTGCCGCCATCGCCGCCGAGCCCGCACCGCTGGCCGAGCCGAAGCGTCAGGCCCGCCGTAGTGGTTGGCGTGCATGGGGCGGCGGTGCGCTGGCCGCTTCGGTTGCCGCCGTAGCGCTGTTCGTCGGCCGCGAAAAACTGCAGGAGGCGCCGCCGGTGGATGTCTCCGCACCGCAGGTGATCGCCAGCCAGGCGCAGTTGCCGCCGGCATCGGAGCAACCGGCTGCCGTCACCGAGGCGTCGGTGGACACTGCTGCGATGGCCGTGGCCAGCGTGCCGGCGGTGGCCATGGCCGCCGCCAGCCGTCGCCAGGATGTGCGCCGCGCCAGCGCCACCCGCAGCCAGCAGGCCGCACGCGTGGCCCAGCGCGATGACGCACCGCTGCGCGCGGTTGCCAGCCAGGCGCCGCTGACCCCGACCATGCCCGCCGGTAGCGCGCGCAATCTGCCCTTTGGCGAGGTCGGCAATCTGCAGGCACGGCCGTGGCCGCGTTCCAGCCTGGCGCCCGCCGCCGGTGGCGCCCTCAATGCCAGTTTCCCGGCCCATACCGGTGGCACCGCGTTCTATCCGTTCGAGCCACGCCTGCAGGACGACCTGCCGGCGTCGCAACGCCCGCGCGACTGAGCCGGGTACCGTTCCACGCCCCGCCGTCGGCGGGGCGCTTCTTTCCCTTTCCATCCGACCCGGAGGTTGCCGTCCGATGACTCCCCGACTCCGCACGCATGCCATTGGCCTGTTCGCCCTGACCCTGCCGCTGGTGGCCTGTGCCCAACCGGCGGCGCCTGCCGCCCAGCCGCAGGCCGCCGCCGCCGCTGCGGCCCCACGCGCACCGGCGCAGCCGTTGGTCAGCGGTCTGCCTGACTTCACCAACCTGGTTGAGCAGGTCGGCCCCGGTGTGGTCAACGTCGAC
The DNA here is from genome assembly GCF_058783335.1 of Stenotrophomonas sp. FW305-C-20-S1. Classification (NCBI taxonomy): domain Bacteria; kingdom Pseudomonadati; phylum Pseudomonadota; class Gammaproteobacteria; order Lysobacterales; family Lysobacteraceae; genus Stenotrophomonas; species Stenotrophomonas sp. FW305-C-20-S1. The sequence goes on from NZ_JBYTEK010000041.1 coordinate 4,262, forward strand.
ACCACCATCGTCCGCAGCAACCGCCAGGCGCGGGGCGGCATGGGCCCGGGTGATGACGAGATGCCCGAGTTCTTCCGCCGCTTCTTTGGCCCGGATTTCCCGATGCCCGGGCAGGGCCCTGGCGGGCAGGACGGCGGCCCCAGCATCAAGGGCCGCGGCATGGGCTCGGGCTTCATCATTTCGCCTGACGGCTACGTGCTGACCAATTACCACGTGGTCGCCGACGCCAGCGAAGTGAAGGTCAAGCTCGGCGATCGTCGCGAGTTCACCGCCAAGGTGATCGGCAGTGACCAGCAGTACGACGTCGCCCTGCTGAAGATCGACGGCAAGAACCTGCCGACCGTGCGCGTGGGGGACTCCAACAGCCTGAAGCCCGGTCAGTGGGTTGTCGCGATCGGCTCACCGTTCGGCCTCGACCACTCGGTTACCGCTGGCGTGGTCAGTGCCCTCGGCCGCAACACCGGTGGGCCGGACCAGCGCTATGTGCCGTTCATCCAGACCGACGTGGCGATCAACCAGGGTAATTCCGGCGGCCCGCTGCTGAACACCCGTGGTGAAGTGGTCGGCATCAATTCGCAGATCTTCTCGGCCTCGGGTGGCTACATGGGCATCAGCTTCGCGATCCCGATCGATCTGGCGATGAGCGCGGTCGAGCAGATCAAGAAGACCGGCAAGGTCACCCGTGGCCAGCTCGGCGCGGTGGTGCAGGAAATCGACGGCCTGAAGGCGCAGGCGATGGGCCTGCCCGACAGCCGCGGTGCGCTGGTCAACCAGATCGTGCCGGACAGCGCTGCGGCCAAGGCCGGGGTCAAGATCGGTGACGTGATCCGCACGGTGAACGGTGCGCCGGTCAACAGCTGGTCCGATCTGCCGCCGCTGATCGGTGCGATGGCACCGGGCAGCCGCGTCACCCTGGGCGTGATCCGCGATGGCAAGCCGCGTGACCTGAGCGCGACCCTGACCGCTCTGGCCGAGGACGCGCAGGGCAATGCCCGCAGCCCGTCCGCAGGCAATGACACGGCGGCTCCGCAGGCCGGCGCCAATGCCCTGCTGGGGTTGGACGTTGCCGACTTGACTGCGCCGCAGCGCAAGCAGCTGGGCCTGGAGGCGGGCGAAGGTGTCCGCATCACCGCCGTGAAGGGCGAGGGCGCCCGTGATGCCGGCCTGTCCGGGGGCATGGTGATCCTGCAGGTGGCCAGTACCCCGGTCGGCAGCGTTGAAGCCCTGAACCGCGCGCTGTCCGGCTACAAGAAGGGCGATGTGGTCATGCTGCTGGTCCGTACCGGCAGCGGCAACAGCGCCTTCGTCGCGGTCAAGGCCGGCCCGTAACAACCGATGGCCGCCTTCACGGCGGCCCTCGTGGTGTCCCCGAAGCCCCGCCCTGGCGGGGCTTCGGCCATTCCGGGGCCGTGCCGGCAGGCCAACCACGCGGTGGCCCTCCGGGCATGCGATAATCGACCGTTACCCTGACGACGCCGCGCGCCGCCGCCACCTCTCTATGTCCTCTGATTCGATGCGGAACATCCGCAACTTCTCCATCATCGCCCACGTCGACCACGGCAAGTCCACGCTGGCCGACCGCATCATCCAGCTCTGTGGCGGCCTCCAGGCCCGCGAGATGGAAGCGCAGGTGCTCGACTCCAACCCGATCGAGCGCGAACGTGGCATCACCATCAAGGCGCAGTCGGTGTCGCTGCCGTACGTGGCGAAGGACGGCCAGACCTACCACCTGAACTTCATCGACACCCCCGGCCACGTCGACTTCTCCTATGAAGTCAGCCGCTCGCTGGCCGCCTGCGAGGGCGCGCTGCTGGTGGTCGATGCGGCCCAGGGCGTGGAAGCGCAGTCGGTGGCCAACTGCTACACCGCGGTGGAGCAGGGGCTGGAAGTGGTGCCGGTGATCAACAAGATCGACCTGCCCACCGCCGATATCGAGCGCGCCAAGGCCGAGATCGAGGCCGTGATCGGCATCGATGCCAGCGACGCCGTGCCGGTCAGCGCCAAGACCGGCCTTAACGTGGTCGACGTGCTGGAAGCGATCGTGCATCGCATTCCGCCGCCGGTGCCGCGCGATACCGACAAGCTGCAGGCGCTGATCATCGACTCGTGGTTCGACAACTACCTGGGCGTGGTCTCGCTGGTGCGCGTGATGCAGGGCGAGATCAAGGCCGGTGACAAGCTGCAGGTGATGTCCACCGGCCGCAACCACCAGGTCGACAACGTCGGTGTGTTCACCCCCAAGCGCAAGGTGCTGCCGGCACTGCGCGCGGGCGAAGTGGGCTGGGTCACCGCCAGCATCAAGGACGTGCACGGCGCTCCCGTCGGCGACACCCTGACCCTGGCCGGCGATCCGGCACCGAAACCGCTGCCCGGCTTCCAGGAAATGCAGCCGCGCGTGTTCGCCGGCCTGTTCCCGGTCGATGCCGAGGACTACCCGGACCTGCGCGAAGCGCTGGACAAGCTGCGCCTGAACGATGCCGCGCTGCGCTTCGAGCCGGAAAGCTCCGAAGCGATGGGCTTCGGTTTCCGTTGCGGCTTCCTCGGCATGCTGCACATGGAAATCGTGCAGGAGCGCCTGGAGCGCGAATACAACCTGGACCTGATCAGCACCGCGCCGACGGTGGTGTATGAAGTCCTGAAGACCGATGGCACGATCATCAACATGGACAACCCGGCCAAGCTGCCGCCGGTGAACCATGTGCAGGAGATCCGCGAGCCGATCATCCGCGCCAACGTGCTCACCCCCGAGGAGTACATCGGCAACATCATCAAGCTGTGCGAAGAAAAGCGTGGCAGCCAGCTCGGCATCAACTACCTGGGCAGCCAGGTGCAGATCAGCTACGAGCTGCCGATGGCCGAAGTGGTGCTGGACTTCTTCGACAAGCTGAAGTCGGTCAGCCGTGGCTATGCTTCGCTGGACTACCACTTCGTGCGCTTCGATGCCGGTCCGTTCGTGCGCGTGGACGTGCTGATCAACGGCGACAAGGTCGATGCGCTGTCGCTGATCGTGCACCGCAGCCATGCCGATCGTCGTGGCCGCGAGCTGTGCGAGAAGATGAAGGACCTGATCCCGCGCCAGCAGTTCGACGTGGCCATCCAGGCCGCCGTCGGCTCGCAGATCATCTCGCGCACCACGGTCAAGGCCATGCGCAAGAACGTTCTGGCCAAGTGCTATGGTGGCGACGTTTCGCGCAAGAAGAAGCTTCTGGAAAAGCAGAAGGAAGGCAAGAAGCGCATGAAGCAGGTCGGCCGCGTGGAAATTCCGCAGGAAGCCTTCCTGGCCGTGCTGCAGATGGACAACAAATAAGCCCCGAAACCGGCCTTCGGGCCGATCGTCCGGTGACGTTGCAAAGGACCCTGAATGAAACTGTTTGAGATCCTCCTGGTCGTGCTGACCCTGGCCTCCGGCCTGATCCTGCTGGCCGACAAGCTGTACCTGGCCAAGCGTCGCGCCCAGCGCGCCGGCCTGCTCGACACCGAGCCGGTGCTGGTGGACTACTCGCGTGCGTTCTTCCCGGTGCTGGCGATCGTGCTCATCGTGCGCAGCTTCATCGCCGAGCCGTACAAGATCCCGTCCAGCTCGATGATGCCGAACCTGCTGATCGGCGATTTCATCCTGGTCAACAAGTTCTCCTATGGCCTGCGCCTGCCGATCACCAACACCCGCTTCGTGCCGGTCGGCGATCCGGCCCGTGGTGACGTGGTGGTCTTCCACTTCCCCGGCCATGGCGACAACGACCCGGCCAAGGGCGAGAACTTCATCAAGCGCGTGATCGGCGTGCCGGGCGACACCGTCGTGTTCGAAGGCGACGGGGTGATCCTCAACGGCGAACCGCTGAAGTACGACAACAAGGGGATCTATGCCGGCCACAAGGGCCAGGGTGAGGGCGCCAACCTGCTGGTCGAGCACCTGCCGGGCCGCACCCACACCGTGCTGGAGACCGACTATCCGCGTGGCCAGGGCCAGTGGACCGTGCCGGCTGGCAAGTACCTGGTGATGGGCGACAATCGCGACAACAGCGACGACGGCCGTTTCTGGGGCCTGCTGCCGGAAGAGAACCTGCGCGGCAAGGCATTCCTGATCTGGCTGAACTGCCAGGGCTGGTTCTGCAAGGACGGCTTCGAACCGTCGCGGATCGGCTCGAGCATCAACTGACTTCACATCCACTCGCGTATCTGGGGAGAACGCAATGAAGACGATGAACACGCAGCGCGGCATGACCCTGACCTCGTTCCTGACGGTCCTGATCGTGGTTGGCTTCTTCCTCTACATCGGCATGAAGCTGTTCCCGATGTACCAGGAGTATTACGCGGTGCGCTCGGCGATGAAGAGCCTGGCCAAGGAACCGGGCATCGGCAGCATGGCGCCGGCCAACATCCAGGAACTGTTCTTCAAGCGGCTGTACATCAACTACTCGGACAACGTGAAGCCGGCCAACGTCAAGTTCGACCGTCGCGACAATGGCTGGACCCTCAAGGTCAACTACGAAGTGCGCCGCCAACTGGTCGGCAACCTGGATGTGGTTGGCAAATTCGATTCTTCCCAGGACCTGACCCGTAGCGGTGCCGAATAAATCTTTCCAACGTGAAGACCTGATCGGTCATGCCTTCCGCGACCCAGACCTGCTCAAGCAGGCGCTGACCCATCGCAGTGCCGGCGCGCCGCATAACGAGCGGCTGGAGTTCCTTGGCGACAGCATCGTCAACATGATGGTTGCCGAGGCGTTGTACCTGCGCTGGCCCAAGGCGGACGAAGGCGCGATGACCCGCGCCCGCGCCGAGCTGGTGCGCGAGGGTGCGCTGGCGGTGATCGCGCGGACCCTGCAGCTGGGTGACCGGCTGACGATGGGCCCCGGCGAAATGAAGTCCGGCGGCCATCGCCGCGACTCGACCCTGGCCGATGCATTCGAGGCCGTGGTTGCTGCGATCTACCTGGACGCGGGTTTTGAAGCCTGCCGGGCGATGGTCCTGCCCTGGTTTGCCGCCTCGATGGAGGCGCTGCCGGCCACCGGGCGACCGGAGAAGGACCCCAAGACCCGCCTGCAGGAATGGCTGCAGGGCCGACAGAAGGCGTTGCCACAGTACGAACTGGTGTCAGAATCCGGTGACGACCACGCCAAACACTTCCGGGTACGCTGCAACGTAGCCGACCCCGCCGCCAGCACCGAGGGCGAAGGCTCCTCGCGGCGCATTGCCGAACAACAAGCGGCTGCGGCCGTCCTTGAACAACTGGATTCCAAGTGAGCGAACAAACTCCCCATCATTGCGGCAGTGTGGCCGTCATCGGCCGCCCCAACGTGGGCAAATCGACCCTGACCAATGCCTTGGTCGGGGCCAAGGTCAGCATCGTGTCCAACCGGCCGCAGACCACCCGTCACCGCCTGCTGGGCATCGCCACCTACCCGGAAGGGCAGCTGGTGTTGGTCGACACGCCCGGCCTGCACAAGGTGCAGAAGCGGGCGATGAACCGGGTCATGAACCGCGCTGCCCGCGGCTCGCTGGAAGGCGTCGACGCCGGCCTGCTGGTGATCGAAGCCGGTCGCTGGGACGAAGAGGACAGCCTGGCCTTCAACGTGCTGCGCGACGCCGGTATCCCGGTGGTGCTGGTGGTCAACAAGATCGACCGTATGAAGGACAAGGGCGCACTGCTGCCGTTCCTGCAGGAAGTGACCGCCGGCCGTGATTTCTCGTCGGTGCATCCGATTTCGGCGCAGAAGCGCAACGGCCTGGAAGCTCTGGTCCGTGACGTGCTGGCGCTGTTGCCGGAAGCTCCGCCGATGTTCGGCGAAGACGAGATCACCGACCGCAGCCAGCGCTTCCTGGCCGGCGAACTGGTGCGTGAACAGCTGATGCGCCAGTTGGGCGAAGAGCTGCCGTACGCCACCACGGTGGAGATCGAGCGCTTCACCGAGGACGGCAACCTGCTGCGCATCGGTGCGGTGATCTGGGTCGAGCGCGAAGGCCAGAAGGCGATCGTGATCGGCAAGGGCGGCACCCGCCTGAAGGAGATCGGGGCCAAGTCCCGCCTGCAGATGGAGCGTTTGTTCGGGGCCAAGGTGTTCCTGGAAACCTGGGTGCGCGTGCGTGAGGGCTGGTCCGATGACGAGGCCGCGCTGAAGGCCTTCGGCTACGAATAAGCCGCGACGGTCGCTTCGATGCTGATCGAGGACGACACCGGCTTCGTGCTGCATGCGCGGGCCTATCGCGAGACCAGCCTGCTGGTCGAGGTACTGAGCGCCGAGCACGGCCGGATCGGCCTGCTCGCGCGCGGTGTTTCCACGGCCAAGGGCCAGGTGCTGCGAGCGGCCCTGCAGCCACTGCAGTGGATCCGCTTCAGCGCGCTGCAGCGTGGCGAACTGGCCCAGCTGCGCGGTGCTGAGGCGCTGGATGTGGCGCCGCGTCTGCTCGGCCAGGCCATGCTGGCCGGGTTCTATCTCAGCGAGTTGACCCTGCGCCTGGCACCGCGACAGGACCCGCTGCCGGAGTTGTACCTGGCCTTTGGTGAGGCGCGTGCGCGCCTGGCCGTGGGGGCCGGACTGGCTTGGACCCTGCGCCGTTTCGAACGCGAGCTGCTGGCGGCGCTGGGCGTGGGTTTCGATCTTGAGACCGCCAGCGATGGCCAGCCGATTGACCCGGCGGCGCGCTATGAACTGGACCCGCAGGAAGGACCGCAGCGCCTGCTCAGCGAGCGTGGCGGCGAGCGTCGCGCAGCGGCTACCGGCTCGGCACTATTGGCCCTGGCAACCGACGACGAACCGGAAGCCGCCGATCTGGCCAGCCTGCGCCTGCCGATGCGGCGGGTGCTGGCCCATCACCTGGGCGCGCGCGGGTTGAAGTCGTGGGAGATGCTGGAGCAGCTGACACCCCGGCGTTGAGGGGTGTTCGGCAGGGCTTGCAGCCCTGCACCTGCCGAGGCCAAGGCACGAGCCAGAGCAACAGCAACAACAACAGCGTGCATTCCGTGGGTAGGCGGGGTGGGTCCGATTGCGGGGGACGCCGTAAACCCGTCCATGGGGGCTTGGCTGCGGCATCCATGCCGCGGACACCCCCGCAACCGGACCCACCCCGCCTTCGACAATTGTCCGCGAGCTGTCGGAATGGCTTCCGGCTCTGGTAGGTGTCGACCTTGGTCGACACGTAGATCCACGCCATGCGTGGATGCTCTTCGTTCAAGTGTCGAAATATTCGATTTCGATGGAGATTCATCCACGCATGGCGTGGATCTACCAGCCGTCATACGGAATCTGTCGGGAGGTGGGGCGGTGTGGGTTGGCAGGACCGTTGGCGCCATGGATGGCGCCATCGAGCCCCCAGGGATGGGTTTACGGCGTGTCCTGCCAACCCACACCGCCCCGCCCAACAAGCAGAAGGCCAGAGCCGCTCTGGGTGTGGCCTTTGGTGTTGCTCTGGCTTGAAAGCCTCTGCAGGTGCAGGGCGCAGCCCTGTCGAGCAACCCTCAGTGCAGCAGGGCAGCCACCGCCGCGCGGAACCCCGCCTGTGCCTGCCCCGATTCGGGCGTGTGATGCAGCTGCCGTACCGCACGTGCCAGTCGCGCTGCACCCACGAACCCGCAGCTGGCCTGCAACCGGTGCAGCTGGCTGCGCAGCTGGCGCTCGTCATGCTGGTCCACCGCCTGTTCGACCGCATCGCGCACGCCCGGCAGTTCGGCCAGGAACAGCTCGCGCAGGGCGATCAGGTGGTTGCGTTGGCCATTGAGCGCGGCCAGGGCGGCGGTTTCGTCCCAGTCCTCCAGGGCCAGCTCGACCGCCGCTGGCGGCACCGTGGAACCGGCGGGGCTGTTGACCAGCGCACGACGGACCGCCTTCAGCAGTTGGTCACGGCCCAGCGGTTTGACCAGGGTGTCGCTGAAACCGGCCTCGCGCAGGCGGGCGTGAATGGCAGCGTCGCCGTCGGCGGTATGCGCCAGCGCCGGGGTGTCCGGGTGCGAGCGGCGCAGCTGGTGCAACAGCTGGGCACCATTGCCATCAGGCAGGTTGACGTCGATCAGCCACAGATCGTGGGCACCGGGCTCGGCGCGCGCGAGGGCGCTGGCCAGTGAGTCGGCGGTGTCCACATCCGCTGGTAACGTTTCCAACGCCGCTTTGAAAAAACCGCGGCTGATGATGTCGTCCTCGACAAGCAGGAAGCGGGGTCGACTGGCCCGCGGGGTCATCTGCATCAGGGCTGCCTCCATGTCAGCTGGGGTCAATCATCAAGCACGGCGGCGGCGGGCGCAAGCGGCCAGCGGCCCCGCCGGTCAGGATCTGCGACAATACGCCCCCACTTTTGCCCGCAGCCTGTTGCCACGTGGCCCGATCCCGCTCCCGCATCGACCGTACTCCCTTCCAGACCGAGATCCTCGACCTCAGCCATGATGGTCGCGGTGTTGCCCGCCGTGAAGGCGAGGGCGGCAAGGTCACCTTCATCAGCGGCGCCCTGCCGGGCGAAGTGGTGATGGCCGAACAGACCGCCCGCAGCCGCCACTTCGATGAGGCGCGCACGGTGGAAGTGCTGCAGGCCTCGCCGCAGCGGGTGACCCCCAAGTGCCCGCATTTCGGCACCTGCGCCGGCTGCGTGCTGCAGCACCTGGACGAAGACCAGCAGATCGTCGCCAAGCAGCGCGTGCTGATGGACAACCTGGAGCGCATCGGCCATGTGAAGCCGGGCACCGTGCTGCCGCCGCTGGTAGGTGACAGCTGGGGCTACCGCCGCAAGGGCCGGTTCTCGGTGCGCCGGGTCGAGAAGAAGGACAAGACCCTGGTCGGCTTCCGCGAGCAGGACCCGCGCTTCGTCGCGGACCTGCAGCAGTGCCTGACCGTGATCCCGGAAATCGGCACCAAGGTGGAGGTGCTGTCGACCTTCATCGAATCCCTGGATGGCAAGCGCGACATCCCGCAGATCGAGTTCATCGCCGGTGACCAGGCCGTGGTGCTGACCGTGCGCCACCTGCAGCCGCTGAGTGATGCCGATCGCGCCGCCTGGGCGGCCTTCGGCCAACAGCACGGCTTTGTCATCTACCTGCAGTCGGGCGGCGTGGATACCGTGCAGCCGCTGGACGGGCAGGGCGTGGCGCTTTCGTTCCGGCTGGCGCCGTGGGATGTCGAACTGGCGTTCCGTCCGCTGGATTTCATCCAGGTCAATGCCAAGCTCAACGAGAAGATGATCGCCCACGCGCTGGACCTGCTTGAACCGGGTGCCGATGAGCGGGTGCTGGACCTGTTCTGTGGCCTGGGCAACTTCACCCTGCCGCTGGCGCGCAAGGTGCGCGAAGTGGTGGGCGTGGAAGGCGATGCCGGGCTGGTGGCGCGTGCGCGTGAGAACGCCGAGCGCAACGGGCTGGCCAACGCGCAGTTCTACAGCGCCGACCTCACCCAGGACCAGCGCAGCACGGCGTGGATGCGCCAGGGCTTTGACAAGCTGCTGCTGGATCCGCCGCGTTCGGGCGCCATCGAAGTGCTGCAGCAGCTGCCGTTGAAGCAGTTCAAGCGCATCGTCTATGTCAGCTGCCATCCGGGCTCGCTGGCCCGCGATGCAGGCTACCTGGTCAACGAACAGGGCTTCACCCTGGTCAGCGCCGGTGCGATGGACATGTTCCCGCATACCGCGCACGTGGAAAGCATCGCGGTGTTCGAAAAGCGCTGATGCCTGCAGCGCCGGGGGCTGCCCGGCGCCTGCCTTGCGGCTTGCAGGCAGGCAATGCGGTCAGTCGGCCGGTGCGTTCTGCCACTGGCCGTCCACGCGCACGAAGGCCATGGACTGCTCGCCGTGCTCGCTGCCGTCGCCTGCGCGCACGGTGCATTCGATGGCGGCCCTGTCGCTGGCGACCTCGCAGTTCCTCACTTCCTGCACCTGCAGGGTGCCGGCAGCCTGTTCGAAGCGTGCGCGCAGGGCTGGGTCGGCCTGCTGCTGCGCCTGCCCGGCGATCCGTTCCCGCAGCAGCACCTGCACTCTTTCGCGGGGCGGTGCCGGTACGGGCACATTGCGCTGGTCAGGCAGTGTCCACGCGCCATCCACCAGCGCCAGCCGCAGCAGCTGTGGTCGCGAGTTGATGCCTGCGCTGGCGGTGGCGATGCAATCGACGGCGTCGCCGGCCTCGGCGGGGGCACAGCTGTCCAGGGTCTGCAGACGGGGCCGGAACGTCTCGGCAACCAGGCGACTGCTGTCGCTGGCGGGGCGATCGGCAACGGCCTGGTCGAACATCCGGTCCATCGCAGCCTGTGCCTGCTGCAGCGAAGGTACGGTCGCCGATCCGGCGCTGGCAACGGCGCACGGCAGCAGCGCCGACAGGGCAAGACAGCGACGAAGGCGATGGGAAAGCGTCATGAGCGACCATTCCATGGTTGGGGGGCCGCGCAGTGTAGTCCTGCCCGTCGCCGCGCCGATAGGCAGCGTCTGGCGTGAGCCGCATACTGTGCCCATGGGCATCGAAATCGAACGCAAATTCCTCGTCACCCATGATGGGTGGCGCACTGCCGCGCACCGGGTCATCCCGATGGCGCAGGGCTACATCAATGATCTGGGCGCACTCGACCGCGGCACCCAGAACGCCTCGGTGCGGGTCCGCATTGAAGGTGACAAGGCCGCGCTGAACCTGAAGTCGCGCACCCTGGGCCATACCCGGCAGGAGTTCGACTACCCGATTCCGGTGCAGGATGCGCGCGACCTGCTGGCGCTGTGCGTCGGCGGCCTGATCGACAAGCGCCGGCATCTGGTCGAGTACGCCGGCCTGACCTGGGAAGTGGACGAGTTCCTCGGCGACAACGCCGGCCTGGTGGTTGCCGAAGTCGAGCTGGACAGCGCCGACCAGGTCATCGACCTGCCGGACTGGATCGGCGCCGAAGTGACCGACGACGCCCGCTATTACAACGTCGCTCTGGCCAGCCGCCCCTATTCACAGTGGTGAAACCCTCCGTCCCCTTTTTTCGAGGGTGTCGGCCCCCATGTCGGGGGGATGAGAATCGACATCTACTCCGACGTGGTCTGCCCCTGGTGCTGGATCGGCAAGCATCGCTTCCAGCAGGGTGTGCAGTTGCTGGGCGCCGATGCGCCCGAACTCGAGATCCACTGGCAGCCGTTCCAGCTTGACCCCGATGCGGACGCCACCCCGGTGCCACTGCGCGAGGCCTATGTGCGCAAGTTCGGCGGTGCCGAGCGCACCGAGCAGATTCTGGGCCAGACCCAGACCGCTGCGCGGGCCGAGGGCTTGCCGATGGACTTCAGCCAGGGCCAGGTGCGGGTAACCACGCTGCCGGCGCATCGCCTGTTGTGGCTGGCTGGCCAGCACGGCGTGCAGGAGGCCGTCGGTGAGGCGCTGTTCCGCGCCCATTTCGAGCATGGACAGAATCTGGCCGACCCGGCGGTGCTGGTCGAGGCCGGCGCCGCCGGTGGCCTTGCCGCAGACGAGATCCAGCAGATGCTGGCCGGCGATCGTGGCCTGGCCGAAGTGGAAGCGAGCCTGGCGCAGGCCCACGCACTGGGTATCTCCTCGGTGCCCACCTTCGTCATCGATGGCCGCTGGGCGGTTTCCGGAGCCCAGCCCCCGGAAGCCTTCGCCAACGCGCTGCGCCAGATCGCCGCCGAGCAGGCGGCAGGGCAGGGCGCGGAGGGTGCCCCGGACGGCGGCGGCGACGCCTGCGGCGCGGACGGCTGCAAGGTCTGACCGAGCCGCAGAAGGGGACGGAGGGGATTGAGTCTCATCCGGCACCAGTGGGTCGATTGCGCCTTGATCCCCTCCGTCCCCCTTTTTGACCACTGCGCCTGTTGGCCGGTTCTGCGACAATGCGGCACTGCGCCATGCGGGCGCCCGTTGTGGAGATCGACCATGCTGCTGATCGGCGTTGCCGGTACTGAACTGACCGCCCAGGAACGTGAGTGGCTGCAGCACGATGCTGTGGCCGGGGTGGTGCTGTTCAAGCGCAACTTCGCTTCGCGGCAGCAGGTGACCGAACTGTCCGCGGCGATCCGCGCTGCCGCACCGCGCCCGCAGTTGATCTGCGTGGACCAGGAAGGCGGTCGCGTGCAGCGCTTCCGTGAGGGCTTCAGCGAACTGCCGCCGCTGCAGGACATCGGTGTCCAGTACGCCAGGGATCCCGACGCTGCGCTGGCATTGGCCGAGCAGCACGCCTGGCTGATGGCCAGTGAGGTCCGTGCCAGCGGCGTGGACCTGAGCTTCGCCCCGGTGGTCGACCTCGGCCGTGGCAATCGCGCCATCGGCAATCGTGCCTTCAGTGAAGACCCGCAGGTGGTGGCCGCGTTCACCGCTGCCTATGTGCGCGGCATGCATGCGGTCGGCATGGCCGCCACCCTCAAGCATTTCCCCGGCCATGGCACCGTGCTGGAAGACACCCACGTGGATACCGCGATCGATCCGCGTGCGCTGGATGAACTGCGCGCACAGGATCTGGTCCCGTTCACGGCCGGTATCGCCGCCGGCGCCGATGCGGTGATGATGGCGCACGTGATCTACCCGCAGGTCGCACCGGAACCCGCTGGTTACTCGCCGCGCTGGATCCAGCAGATCCTGCGTGGCGAGCTCGGCTTCCGCGGCGTGGTGTTCTCCGATGACATCGGCATGGCCGCCTCGCACAGCGCCGGTGGCGTGCCGGCACGCGTGCACGCACACCTGGATGCCGGCTGCGATGTGGTGCTGGTCTGCCACCCGGAGCTGGTCGATGAAGCCCTGCACGCGGTGCAGGGACGCTCCCTCAATACCGCTGCGCTGCTGGGCCTGCTCGGCCGCGGCGCGCTTGGCTGGGATGGCCTGCTGGCCGATGCCCGCCATGGCGACACCCAATCCCGTCTGCTGCAAACCCTTGGAAGAACCGTCTGATGCCGAACCTCACCATTTCCCAGGCCCTGGCCCAAGCCGACCTGCTGGTCGACCGCCCCACCATCGACAAGGCCATTGCCGGCATCGCCGACGCCATTGCGCGCGACTACCAGGGCGAGGTGCCGCTGTTCCTGTCGATCATGCACGGTGCGCTGCCGTTCGCCGGCCAGCTGGCACTGGAGCTGGGCGCGCGTGGCCAGGACGTGCAGTTCGATTACCTGCACGCCACCCGTTACCGCGGTGAGACCACCGGCGGCGACCTGGTGTGGAAGCACAAGCCGGCCACGGCGCTGTTCGGCCGCCGCGTGCTGCTGGTCGATGACATCCTCGACGAGGGTTACACCCTGCAGGGCGTGCGTACCTGGTGCCTGGAGCAGGGCGCGACCGACGTGCGTATTGCCGCGATGACCGTGAAGAAGCACGATCGCGCGCTGCCGGATGTCACCGCCGACTATGCCGGCATCGAGCTGCCGGATCGCTACGTGTTCGGTTTCGGCATGGACGTCAACGAAACCCTGCGCTGCGTGCCGGCCATCTACGCGATGAAGGAATAACAACGCGGCCGCCTGCGGCCTGCGTTTCCTGCCGCCGGCATCCTCGGGTGCCGGCGTTCTTTTTTCTCTGGAGTGCTTTCCATGCAACAGATCGCCCTGGCCGTGATTGGCGGTACCGGTGTCTACAACCTGGCCAAGCTTGACGACGTGCAGACCCACGAAGTCGACACCCGCTTCGGCAAGCCGTCCGGCCCGGTGCGGGTCGGGACATTGCTCGGTCATCGCGTGGCCTTCCTTGCACGCCATGGTGAAGGCCATTCGTTGCCGCCGCACAAGATCAACTACCGGGCCAACCTGGCCGCGCTGCAGCAGATCGGCGCGCAGCGGGTGCTGGCGCTGAACACGGTCGGTGGCATCGGTGACGATTTCGGGCCGCGCGTGCTGGCCTGCCCGGATCAGGTAATCGATTACACCTGGGGCCGCATCAGCACGATCTGCGAAGAAGAGGGCACCGATGTGGTGCACGTCGACTTCGGCCATCCGTATACGCCGATGCTGCGCAGCAAGATCCTGGCGGCGGCGAAGGTGACCGGTGTGAAGGTCCACGATGGCGGCTGCTATGGCGCGACCCAGGGCCCGCGGCTGGAAACCATCGCCGAGATCGCGCGCATGCGCCGCGATGGCTGCGATCTGGTCGGCATGACCGGCATGCCCGAAGCGGCGCTGGCGCGTGAGCTGGGGCTGGATTACGCCTGCCTGGCGATCGTTGCCAACTGGGCCGCCGGGTGCGGTGATGGTGAGGAGATCACCATGGCCGAAGTGCTCGCCAATGTGCAGGCCGCCAGCAACGGACTTCCGGAACTGGTCGGCGAATTGGCGCGGGGGTGATTGTCTTCGCGTAACAAGCTTTGCATACTCAGCTTGTGCGCGGGTTCAGCGTACACCACCCATTCATTGCATAAGGTCACGCATCACCATGCCGAACGGTACCGTCAAGTGGTTCAACGACGCCAAGGGATTTGGCTTCATCTCGCCGGAGGACGGCAGCGCCGACGTCTTCGCGCACTTCTCCGCGATCAACTCCAAGGGCTTCCGCAGTCTGCAGGAAGGCCAGAAGGTCACCTACGACGTGACCCAGGGCCCGAAGGGCGCCCAGGCCTCGAACATCGTTCCGGCCGAGTGATCCACTCGATAGTGCGTTGAAAACCCCGCTTCGGCGGGGTTTTTTTTGCTGGCCGTGAAGATGCTCTTGCGGCGGGAGCGCCTGTCCTTGCGTGCGAATGTCCCCCGGCGCCGGCCTGCGGCCATCGCCTCCTCCTTTACTTCGCACGCAAGGACAGCCGCTCCCGTTGCGGAATCGGGCGCGCCAACAGAGGCCATGAAAGCTGAGCGCTGCCACCATTGCCGGCTCTCCTGCGAAGTAAAGGAGGAGGCAGCCGCGCAGAGGCTGCCGGGGGACATTCGCAGGAGAGCCGGCAGTGGTGGCGGAGCCCGGCACATCTGCTCGGAAGAGGGGTAGCTGATGTACCGCCCCTGCGCCGGTGGCACAATGCGGGCATGACGGAACGACTGCGCATCGCCGTGATTGGATACGGCACCGCTGGCCAGGCATTGGCCATCCTGCTCACCCGTGATGGCCACGAGGTGGAGATCTTCGAACGCGTGCCGACCCCCGGGCCGGTGGGTGCGGGATTCCTGCTGCAGCCCAGCGGACTGCAGGTGCTGTGGCAGATGGGCCTGCTTGAGGCCGTGCGTGGCTACGCCATGCCGGTGAGAAGGCTGTATGGCGATACGCCGTGCGAGCGCGCGGTGATGGACATGGGCTATGACGGCCTGGATGCGCGCCTGCACGGCATGGGCATGCAGCGCGGGGCGTTGTTTTCGGTGCTGGACCAGGCGCGTGAAGGCGCCGGCGAGCTGCACGTGGGCACGACCATCGTCGAGGTCGATCACCAGCAGGGACGGCTGCGCGACAGCGACGGTCGCACGCACGGACCGTTCGATCTGGTGGTTGCCGCCGACGGCGCCGCCTCCACGCTGCGCAACGCCGTCGACGGTGGTGCGGCGCTGGACCGGGTGTACCCGTGGGGCGCGCTATGGTGCCTGTTGCCGGCTGAAGACTGGCCGCACATGCAGCAGCTGCGGCAACGCTACGTCGCCGCGCGCAAGATGATCGGCCTGCTGCCGGTGGGCACCCGACCCGGTGACGACACGCCTCGCCTGAGCTTCTTCTGGAGCCTGCCGCGTGCGGATTTCGACCGCTGGCAGGGCGACGGCATGGCGCCGTGGCTGGAAGAACTGCATGCGCTGTGGCCACAGGCGGGCGCGCGCTTCGCCCATCTGCGCGACGCCGGTCAGCTGGCGCGTGCGGTGTACCGCGATGCCGTGATGAAGCGTTGGCATCAGGGGCGGCTGGTGCTGGCAGGCGATGCAGCACATGCGATGAGCCCGCAGCTGGGGCAGGGCGTGAACATGGCGCTGCTGGATGCACTGGCACTGCGCGACGCGTTACGCACCCACGGTGGTGGCGAACCGGCATTGCAGGCCTACCAGGCGCAACGACGTGCGCATGTGGCGGTCTATCAGCGCTGGAGCCGCTGGCTGACGCCGCTGTTCCAGTCCGATCGCGATGCGTGGGCAAAGGCGCGCGATGTGCTGCTGGGGCCGATGGGACGACTGCCTGGCGGGCGTGGGCACATGCTGCGCGTGCTCAGCGGCACCCAGCACGGATGGCTGGGCGCGTTGCCGCTCGATCCGGCATTCATCCAGGCGCTTGCCGCTGCGCCCCTGCCGCTACAGGGCGTGGAAATGCCGGCCACCGCGTGAAGCCCTTCGTTACGGCATTTAACGATTGCCTCACCCCGTATGTGCGACAAGAGATGAGCACGCGGCAGCCGCGTCGCCCGCTTTCCTTTTCGTGATCGATCATCGCGTGGCCCGGGTGGCGCCGCCGTCGTTGCCTGCTGCGGCCCGGATGCGCCGCACGATGCACGAGGAGGATGCCATGTTGTTCGCGGTCGAGAAGCTGGAATCGGAAATCTGCAAGCTGCGCGGTCTGCTGCGGATGCTGCACGAGGACCAGCCCGACGTACTGGAAGATGTGTTCGAGTTTCATGTCGGCAGTCTGATCAGCCACGCATCACCGGAAAGCCACGGCCATATCCGCGCCTGCGCGCAGGAAATGCTGATGGCGATACAGGCACTGCCGCGCCACGCCGACGAGGCGACGCAGGATTTCAGCCTGATGCACGGAATCGCCACCCGCCCGTCGTAATCCCGCGCAGGTCTCGACGCGTCAGCGAACCGGTAGCGGCACTACGCTGTCTTCCACACAGGCGAGCAGCTGTTCGCCCGGTGCCAGTACAGGCACCACACCGGCGGTGAATGCCGAGAATGCCGGCAGGATGGTCACGCCGTGGCGCAGCCAGAACGCGGGGAAGCGCCGACGCAGTGCCGGCAACGCAACCTGCGGATGCACATGGCCCGCCAGCACGTGCGCGGAGGCATCGGCCAGCGGCTCGTGCCGCAGCAGGAACGGCCCCCATCGCGCGTCGTCATGCATCTGCACCTGCAGCGCCGCCTTCGGCAGATCACGGTCGTGATTGCCGCGCACCACGTGGATCTCCAGCGCGGCGTGATGTTCGCGCCAGCCAAGCCATTGCTGATACCAGGCCGCGCGATGCGCCGGGCCGTGCAGGACGTCGCCGAGGATCCATAGTTGCTGGCACTGGTGCATGGTCACCAGGTCCTGCAGGCGCTGCAGGTCATTGCCGGTGCCGCCCGACGGCAGGGCGATTCCCGCACGCCGGAACACGTCCGCCTTGCCCAGGTGCAGGTCGGCGATCAACAGCGCGCGCTGCGCCGGCCACAGCAGCGCCCGGCCGCCGAGCAGCAGCATCGACTCACCTCCCAGCTGCAGCGGAAGATCAGCGGCCATGGCGGCGCTCCAGCTGCTGCGCGGCACGCTGCACGCGCGTACGCCAGTCTTCATTGCTGAACTGCCCACGCAGGCGTTCGGCCCACAAGGGAAATGCCAGCGGGGTCAGTGATGAGGGCCGCTGCAGGGACAACGAACGTGTGGCGATGCGTGCCAGCACCTGCTGCAACCCGGGCAGGTCGAGGCTGTCGTGCAGTACTTCCTGCTCGGCCAATGCCAGCAGCAGATGCTCCGGATCGTGCTCGCGCAGCACGTCATGCAGCAGTCCGGCGGAGGCCTGCAGCTGGCGCAGCGAGCGCGGCATGCCACCCGGCAGGCTGGGTACCAGCAGGCCCGCCACGCGCGCGATGCCGCGGAACTGGCGGCGCGCCAGCTCGCCCAGGTTCACCGCTTCGCGCAGGTCCTGCAGCAGATCGCCAGCATCCAGCATTGCCCGCCAGTCCTGTTCCTGCAGATCCACCGGCGTGGCCGGAGCGAGCACCAGGCCATGGTCATTCACTGCATAGCCGATGCTGTTGCGTTGCCGACGGGTGCAGCGAAGGGCCAGCAGCGCGGCCAGCGCTTCGTGCACATGGCGGCCCGCAAAGGGATAGACGAACAGGAACTGGCCTTCGCGTCGGCGCACGTCTTCCACCAGCAGGTGGTCGGGCGATGGCGTCGCAGACAGCTGCGACTGCAATGCCAGCAGCGGCGCAAGCCACCGCGACTCCGCGCTCTGGTCGGCGCCTGACAGCACCTTTTCCAGTTCGCGGCCCAAGGGCATCGACAGTGGCAGTTGACCGCCCTGCCAGCGCGGTACCACGCCATCACCACCACCGCGCGCCACGCGCACGAACGCGGTCATGTCGCGCAGCTGCACCAGCTCCAGCAGCCGCCCCGCAAACTGGAAACGGTCGCCGCGGCGCAGGCGGCTGGCGAACTGCTCTTCCACCGCGCCCAGGCTGCCGCCACGCAGGAACTGTACGCGCACGCTGCCGTCGCTGCTGATGGTGCCGATCGACAGCCGATGGCGCAGCGCCTGGCGGCGATCGGGCATGCGGTACACGCCGTCGGCATCGCGTACCACCTTGTGGAACTCCGGGTACCGGGACAATGCACGTCCGCCCTGCACGATGAAATCGATCACCGCATTCCACTGTGCGTCCTCCAGCGCGGCGAAGGCATGCGTGCCACGGACCTGTTCCAGCAGTGCATCGGCGTTGAAGCCGCCCGCCAGCGCACGGCTGACGGCGTGCTGGGCCAATACGTCCAGCGACAACGTGGGAGGACGTCGCGCTTCGATCACCCCGTCATGCAACGCGTGCCGGGCGGCCGCGTACTCGGCCAGTTCCAGCGCATGGCTGGGAATGCACAGTATCTGGCCGCTGGCACCGGGCCGATGGCGTGCACGCCCGGCGCGCTGGCGCAGGCGCGCCACGCCCTTCGGGCTGCCCAGCTGCAGCACCTGGTCCACTTCCGGAAAGTCCACGCCCAGATCCAGGCTGGAGGTGGCCACCACGCAGCGCAGCGTGCCCGCACGCAGTCCGTCCTCGACCTGCTGTCGCAGCGTGGGATCCAATGATCCATGGTGCAGGGCGAGCGTGCCGGCATCTTCCGGCCACACGGCTGCGAGGGCCTGGTGCCACAGTTCCGCCTGCGCACGGGTATTGGTGAAGAGCAGGCTGCTGCGCGCACGGAACAGCGCGTCGAGCACGCGCGGAAGCTGGGAAAGGCCAAGATGCCCGGCCCATGGAAAGCGTTCGCCGGGTTCGGGCAGCAGGCTGCGGATCGTCACCGGCCGCTGCCGTGCACCTTCCACGATCGTTGCCTGTGGACGATGTGGCAGCAGTACGTCGCGTGCCTGTGGCAGGTTGCCCAATGTGGCCGACAGCCCCCACAGATGCATCGTCGGGGCTGCCTCACGCAGCAGCGCCAGATTCAACTGCAGCAGCACGCCGCGCTTGTTGCCCAGCATTTCGTGCCATTCGTCCACCACCACGCAGCGCAGTTGGCGCATGCGCTCAAGGGTGTCGGAATAGCTGAGCAGCAGCGCCAGCGACTCCGGCGTGGTGACCAGCACGTCGATGCGACCTTCGCGGGCCAGGCGCCGGTCGCGGTTGCTGGCATCGCCGCTGCGCAGCCCCACGCGCCAGCCCAGGCCAAGGCCGTCGATCGGTGCCCGCAGCGCACGTGCGGTATCGCTGGCCAGTGCACGCAGCGGCGTTACCCACAGCACCTGCAGCGGGCGTACCGCGCTGGCGCGACGCGGTGCGGGGGGCGGGTCGAGCATCGCCTGCAACAAGGGGCCGCCGAACATGGCAAGGGTCTTGCCGCTGCCGGTGGGCGTGTGCAGCAGGCCCGATTCGCCCGCCAGGTAATGACGCCACATGGCGCGCTGGAAGGGCAGGGGGCGCCAGCCGCGGCTGCCGAACCATGCGTGCAGGCGTTGCAGCGCATCGCTGCGCTTCATCGCGCCAGCGCCTGCAACTGGGCCAGGTGGTCGGCTTCGGCAGCCGGCTTGTCGTGGCGCCAGCGCAGGATGCGTGGAAAGCGTACGGCGATGCCGGACTTGTGGCGCGCGCTGCGGTTGACTGCTTCGAAACCAAGTTCGAACACCTGTTCGGCACTTACGCTGCGCACCGGGCCGAAGCGCTCACGGG
Organism: Stenotrophomonas sp. FW305-C-20-S1; assembly: GCF_058783335.1. Taxonomy (NCBI): domain Bacteria; kingdom Pseudomonadati; phylum Pseudomonadota; class Gammaproteobacteria; order Lysobacterales; family Lysobacteraceae; genus Stenotrophomonas; species Stenotrophomonas sp. FW305-C-20-S1. The sequence goes on from NZ_JBYTEK010000041.1 coordinate 24,161, forward strand.
TGTGCGCGCGGATCCAGCGATCGAGGGCGAGGATTTCCTTGTCGTCCAGACCGGAATAGGCCTTGGCCACTGGAACCAGTGTCTCGCCGTCCCAGACGCCGAAGGTGTAGTCGGTATACAGCGTGCTGCGCCGACCATGGCCTGCCTGCGCGTACAGCAACACTGCATCGATCGTGAGCGGTTCGACCTTCCACTTCCACCAGTCGCCACGGCGACGCCCGGACTGGTAGACCGAATCACGACGCTTGAGCATCAGCCCTTCCACGCCACGCTCGCGCGATGCTTCGCGCAGCTGCGCGGCATGCTGCCAATCGTCGGCGTCTACCTCGGGCGAGAGCTGAATTCGCGGATCGCCGAGCGCACCGATCACCTCGGCCAACTGCACGCGTCGCTGCTGCAGCGGCAGCGCACGCAGGTCCTCACCGTCGCGCTCAAGCAGATCGTAGGCCAGCACGCGTACCGGCGTGTTGCGCAGGGTGGCGGCGCCGGGTTTGCGGCGCTGGATGCGGGTCTGCAGGGCGGTGAATGCACGCGGCAGATTGTCGGCGTCGTCCCATGCCAGCAGCTCGCCATCGAGCACGCAGCCATCGGGCAGAGACGCTGCCGCCTGCTCGATCTCCGGGAAGCGACCGTCCAGCCGTTCTTCGCCGCGCGACCACAACGCCACCTCACCCTGGCGCCGCAGCAGCTGCAGGCGGATGCCATCCCACTTCCATTCCAGCAGCCAGTGGCTGATGTCGCCCAGCCGCTCGGTGGGCTCCCCTTCCAGCGGCGAAGCGAGGAAGAACGGGTAGGGCTGCTGACGATCGGTCGGCAGTTCTTCGGCAGACAGCAAGGTGGTAAGCAGGCCGGGGGAGGGCGCCCAGTCGCCGAGCATGCGCTGGGCGATGCGGGCGATATCCAGCCCGGACCACTCGGCCAATGCCTGCTGCACCACGCGCTGCGACACGCCAACGCGCAGCGCGCCGGTCAGCAGCTTGTTGAAGACCAGGCGTTCGGCCGATGCCAGCTGTCGCCAGCCGTCGACTACGGCGGCACGACGCACCGGCTCCGGCTGGTTGGCAACGGCAAGCAGGTGGTGTTCGATCCAGTCGGCCAGAGGCCGATCCTCGGCTTCGGTGGCCGGATCATCCAGCAGCAGGGTAAGCGTTTCAGCAAGGTCGCCGACCTGCGCGTAGCTGTCTTCGACCAGCCAGGGGGGCAGGCCGGATTCGTCGGCGATCCACGCCCGCAATTCGCCGCTGCCGGCAATTTTCCGCCGCGCGCCGCCCACTTTGCCGCCGCTGAGCAGGTACAGCGCCCACGCTGCGTCATGCGGGCGTGCGTGCTGGAAGTAATCGATCAACGCCGCGCGCTTGTCCAGCGTCGCCGTGCTGCGATCCAGCCGCTGGTACAGCGCGGCGAAGGCCTTCATTCCTCGCCTCCGAAATCGGTGCGGAACGCTTCGGCGGCAACGCCGCGTTCGCGCAGGTACGGAATCAACGCATCGGTGTTGCCGTGGGTGGCAATGACCCGCTGCGCGCCGGTCTGGGTGATGGTCTGCAGCAGCGCTGGCCAATCGGCATGGTCGGAGATCACAAAGCCACGGTCGACGTTGCGCCGGCGGCGGTTGCCGCGCAACTGCATCCAGCCCGAGGCGAAACCGAGCTGGTGACGGCCGAACCGGCGCAGCCACGGCGTACCGGCGGCCGAGGGCGGGGCCAGGATCAGCTGGCCGGCCGCATCGGGCTGACGCCCCTGTTCGGCAACGGTGAGCGTGTCGAGCATGGGCACACCGGCCTGGCGATAGACGGCCACGCCGTTGGCGATGGCGCCATGCAGCCAGGCAGGCTGGTCATCCACCGCACGCAGCTCGGCAAGCACGCGTTGCGCCTTGCCCAGCGCATAGCAGAGCAGCACTGCCGCTTCGCCCCGCTGCGCGCACTCGCGGCGCCAGGCGGCGATCTCGGCCGCCACGGCACGGGTATCGGGCCAGCGGTAGATCGGCAGCGCAAAGGTCGCCTCGGTGATGAAGGTATCGCAGGGCACCACTTCGAATGCAGTGCAGGTGGGGTCCGGCTGGCGCTTGTAGTCGCCCGACGCCACCCAGACCTGCTCACCATCATCGATGCGCACCTGCGACGAGCCGAGCACGTGGCCGGCGGGATGCAGCGATACCTGCACCCGGCCCAGCGCGAACGGCACGCCCTCGGCATGCGCGTGCAGCGGCACATCGCCCAGGCGCCAGCGCAGGATCGGCACGCTGCCGGTGCTGCAGTGGTACTCGCCCATGCCCGGACGCGCATGGTCGCCATGGCCATGGGTGATGACCGCGCGCGGTACCGGCCGCCAGGGATCGATATGGAAATCGCCTGCCGCGCAGTACAGCCCTTCCGGCCGCAGTACTACCAGATCGTCTTTGCCTGCCATGCCGTCACTGTGGCGGCCCGGTCGTGCACGTGGCGAGAATCGGCCTGAACGCGGGGTTGCCGGGCGATACGGCACAATCGGACCGCATACCTCTTGCCGGCGGGGAAGGAACCGATGAGTGGACCGAGCTTCAACAGCAGCGCCCCCTACGAAACCCATGTGGTGCTCAACCAGCCGCCGCCGTTCGCCGGCCGGCAGCTGTGGACCGACGACATCGCATTGATGGAGGCCGTGCAGCGCGAGGGCGCGGCGGCGTTCGCACCGCGGTTGGCGGTGTACGGAGGGCTGGCCGGCGACGCGCTGTACCGCATCGGCTTCGACGCCAACCGCGATCGCCCACGCCTGCGTACCCATGATGCACAGGGCCATCGCATCGATACCGTGGAATTCCATCCGGCGTATCACCAGTTGATGCAGACGGCGAAGGAACATGGCGTGGCAGGGTTGTCCTGGCACGAGCCGCAGCCCGGCGCGCATGTCGCGCGCGCTGCGCTGAGCTACCTGCACCACCAGGCCGAGGCCGGCACCAGCTGCCCGTTGACCATGACCCACGCCGCGGTAGCCGTGCTGCGCGGGCAGCCGCATCTGGCCGAGTGGTCGCGCAAGGCCGCCGCACCGGTATACGACCCGCGCGATGTGCCAGTGGCCGACAAGGCCGGCATCACCCTGGGCATGGGCATGACCGAGAAGCAGGGCGGTTCGGATGTGCGCGCCAACACCACCCGCGCCGAACCCATCGACGGCGAGCGCTATCGGCTGATCGGCCACAAATGGTTTTTCTCCGCACCCATGTGCGATGGCTTCCTGGTACTGGCGCAGGCGCCGGCCGGATTGACCTGCCTGCTGATGCCACGGCGCCTGGCCGACGGCGATCGCAATGCATTCCGCCTGATGCGCTTGAAGGACAAGCTGGGCGACTGGGCCAACGCATCCAGCGAAGTGGAGTTCTGTGGCGCACAGGCTTGGCGCGTGGGCGAGGAGGGACGCGGGGTGGCCACCATCATCGGCATGGTGATGATGACCCGGCTGGACTGCATGCTGGGCGCTGCGGCGGAAATGCGCATGGCGCTGGCGCAGGCGCTGCATCACGCGCGGCATCGGCGCACCTTCGGCAAGCCACTGTTGGACCATCCGCTGATGGGCAACGTGCTGGCCGATCTGGCGCTGGAATCGGAAGCGGCCACGGTGCTGGCGATGCGCATCGCACGCGCGGTCGATCGCGCTGGCAGCGATCCGGCCGAGGCCGCGCTCGCGCGGCTGGGTACGGCCTTGGGCAAGTACTGGATATGCAAGCGCGCACCTGCGTTCGTCAACGAAGCGCAGGAATGCCTGGGCGGTGCCGGCTACGTGGAGGAATCGATGTTGCCGCGGCTGTACCGGCAGGCACCGTTGAATTCGATCTGGGAAGGCAGCGGCAACATCCAGTGCCTGGATGTGCTGCGCGCGCTGGCGCGCGAGCCGGAGGTGCTGGCGGCGCTGCACGGTGAACTGGAGGCGGTGGCCGATCGTGATGCGCGTTATGCGTCGGCACTGCAGCAGTGGCGCGATGCGGCGGCGCCGGAGGAGGCACAGGCACGGGTGTTCTGCGAACGCACTGCCTTGCTGCTGCAGGCGGCGCTGTTGCTGCGTGCCCGCAGTCCGATGGCCGAAGCGTTCATCCGCAGCCGGCTGCACGGCGAGCATGGGTTGGCATTCGGCACGCTGCCGGCGGGGTTGGATGTGGCGGCGATGCTGGCGCGTGCGCTGCCGTAGGTGACGGCCAACGGCGAAGCCCCTCATGGTGGGCGGTGCAGGAGCGTGGGTAGGGCCGCGCGGGTGGGCTGCGCAGGGGGCGCCGTAAATACGTCCATCTAGGCTCGGGCGCGCCATTCATGGCGCTTACGCCCCTGCGCAGCCCACCCGCGCGGCCTTGGACGATTTCCGTGCGCGCCCATCACGGAATCAACAGAAGAAGCGAAAAGCAGAAAAGCCGCGGCGATGCCGCGGCTTTTCCGGTAGCGCCGGGCGATGCCCGACGAACGCGAAGGCCTTAGTGCTTGGCTTCTTCCTTGGCGGCAGTGGCCTTGGCGTCGTCAGCAACATCGCGGGCCTTGTCGGCAACCTTCTGCGCGGCATCGGCCGTGGCGTCGCTGGCGTGGGCGGCGGCATCGGTGGCTGCGACCTTGGCCTTGTCGGCGGCGGTGGCGGTCGCGGCTGCGGCGCTGTCCAGCGCCTGCTGGGTATCGGCGGCAGCCTGTTCAGAGGCGGCGGCGGTCTTGTCGGCAGCGTCGCGGGTGGCGGCAGCGGCCTTGTCGACGGCATCGCGTGCGGCGACACCGGCGCTGTCGGCGGCCTGCGCGGCATCCTGCTTGGCCTGTTCGGCTTCCGGGCCCTTGCAGGCAGCCAGTGCGAGCAGCAGGGAGGCGGCCAGCAGGGTAGTGGTCAGCGGACGGATCTTCATGGCGGTCTCCGGTACTGCAATGGATGGGGACGCCAGCCTATTCATACCGTTGTGAAGACCTGGTGGTGACCTGCGCACGGAACTGCGCGCAAAGAAAAAGCCGCTGGCGAACCAGCGGCTTCTTCAGAACAGCTTGAAGAAAGAAGTTATTACTTCTTGGCTTCTTCAGCAGCGTCCTTGGCCTGCTCAGCGGTAGCTTCGGCAGCCTTGGCGGCGTCCTTGGCTTCGCCAGCAGCGGCGTCGGTGGCAGCGCCAGCAGCCTGGGCAGCGGCGTCGACCGAAGCGTCAGCAGCGGTGGCGGCGGTGTCAGCGGCCTGCTGGGCAGCGTCGGCGGTCTGGGCGCCAGCAGCGGCGGCCTGGTCGGCAGCAGCCTGGGCTTCGGTGGCGGCCTGGTTGGCCGAAGCAGCGGCGTCCTGGGCAGCTTCCTGCTTCGAGCAGGCGGCCAGGGCCAGAGCCAGGGACATCGCGACCAGCAGCTTGTTGATGCTCATTGTGTAAATCCTCGTCGTTAGAATTAGGCAACGCGCATGCTGCGCGCCGACAACATGATGACAAGCCAAGATTGGGTGTCAAGCGATCCCGCATTCATTTTTGCGAAATAGACGTTAAACCCTTTCAGATCAACTCGATGGCGATAGCCGTCGCTTCGCCGCCGCCGATGCACAGGGTGGCAATGCCGCGCTTGCCGCCGCGCGTGCGCAATGCGTTGACCAGGGTGACCACCAGGCGTGCGCCGGAGGCGCCGATCGGATGGCCCAGCGCGCAGGCACCGCCATTCACGTTGAGCTTGTCGTGCGGGATGCCCAGTTCGCGCATCGGTGCCATCGCCACCACGGCGAAGGCCTCGTTGACTTCGAACAGATCGACCTGGTCCAGCGACCAGCCGGTCTTCGCCAGCAGGGTGTGGATGGCACCGATCGGGGCGGTGGTGAACCACTCCGGCTCCTGCGAATGGGTGGCATGGCCGACGATGCGCGCCAGCGGCTGCAGGCCGCGTGCGGCAGCATCTTCTTCGGTCAGCAGGACCACGGCGGCAGCGCCGTCGGAGATGCTGGAGGAACTGGCGGCGGTCACGCTGCCGTCCTTCTTGAAGGCCGGGCGCAGGGTCGGGATCTTGGCAATGTCCGAACGACCAGGCTGTTCGTCGCTGGCGACCTCGACTTCACCCTTGCGGGTGGCGACCTTCACCGCAACGATCTCGTCGGCGAAGGCGCCGTTGGCCTGGGCTGCCTGTGCGCGCTTGACCGATTCGATGGAGTAGGCGTCCTGCTCTTCGCGGGTGAACTGGTACTTGTCCACGGCGCATTCGGCGAACTCGCCCATGGCCTTGCCGTCATAGGCATTGACCAGGCCGTCGTGGGCCATGTGGTCCACCGCCTGGAAGTTGCCGAAACGGTTGCCGGTGCGCGAATTGGGCAGCAGGTGCGGCGCGTTGGACATCGACTCCATGCCGCCGGCGACCACGACCTTGGCCGAACCGGCCTTGATCAGGTCATGCCCGAGCATGATGGCCTTCATGCCCGAACCGCAGACCTTGTTGAGGGTGGTGGCGCCGACCGACAGCGGAATACCGGCGGCGATCGCTGCCTGGCGGGCAGGGGCCTGGCCGAGATTGGCCGGCAGCACGCAGCCCATCAGGACTTCGGAGACGTCGCTGGCAGGCACGCCCGACTGTTCCAGCGCGGCGGCGATGGCGGCAGCGCCGAGGGTCGGGGTCGGAACGCCGTTGAACTGGCCGAGGAAGGAGCCGATGGCGGTGCGCTTGGCGGCGGCGATGACGATGTTGGACATGGCAATCTCGTTGATGCGTGAGCAATGTTCGGAAAGGAGACGACGGGCGTTGGATACGGCGCCGTTTCCCGGCAGACTGCGTGGGGGTCGGCCCAGTATAGAGGGTCGGCGAAGACTGCCGCTGGGCAGTACTGGATGCCTGCCCGGATGGCGGCAGGCCAACGTTCATGGGAAGGAAACGATGGAACGTAAGACGATGGGAAGGTCGGTCCTGGCATCGGCGCTGGCGGTGGCGCTGACGGCGTGTGGCGGTGGAGGCGGCGGCAGCAACGTGCGCATCGACCCGCCCCCGACCACGCCTCCGGTCACGCCCCCGGTCACCCCGCCTCCCGCTGCCAGACCGCTGGAGCCGGCCGTGGATGCGCATCTGGCACAGACCAACGCGCGTCCCGCACAGGCCACCGGCGCGACCGGTCGCGGCGTGCGCATCGGCATCGTCGATTCGGGCGTGCTGCGCAGTGCCGAGGCGCTGAACGGACGGGTGGTGGCCAACCTCAACTACATCGACCCGAGCCGCAACAATCTCAACGTCGATGACGTGCTTGGCCATGGCACGGCCGTCGCCAGCCTGGCGGCCGGTGTACCGGTGGGGGTCTGGCCCGGCGGCATCGCACAGGGGGCGGAGATCGTCTCGGCACGCATCATTTCCGACACCACGCCCAAGGATGACGGCAGTGGCCGGGGCAATTCCTTCAGCGGCACGCTGGGCGTGGCCGGCGTCCACCAGGACCTGATCAACTACGGCGTGAAGGTGATGAACAATTCCTGGGGCGGCCTGTACTGGACTGACCTCGGCACCACAGCGCAGGTCGCGGGCGAATATCGCCCCTTCATCATCAATCACGGTGGCCTCGTGGTGTTCGCCGCAGGCAACGAAGGGCGCGACCAGCCCAGCAGCGTGGCCGCGCTGCCCAGCCAGCGTGGCTTCGGCGGATCGCTGCCGGCAGCGGATCTGGAAAAAGGCTGGCTGGTAGCTACTGCGATTGATCCGAACAAGCCCGGTGAACGTGCGCCGTGGGCCAATGCCTGTGGCGACGCCGCGCGCTATTGCCTGACCGCTCCCGGCAGCGCGGTGTTTCCGGAGCCGGGTACCGGCAAGTACCTGTGGAACTACGGTACGTCCTTTGCCGCGCCGCTGATCTCCGGTGCTGCGGCGCTGGTCTGGCAGCGCTATCCCTACTTCGACAACGACCTGGTACGGCAGACCCTGCTCGGCACCGCCACCGACATCGGTGCGCCGGGCGTCGATCCCATCTACGGCTACGGCATGCTCAACGTCGGCAAGGCGGTGAACGGTCCCGGCCGCTTCGACTGGGGCGATGTCACGGTCAATGTCGACGCGGCCTCTTCGGGCTCGATCTGGAGCAACGACATCACCGGCGCTGGCGGCCTGATCAAGCGCGGCGATGGCCGGCTGGAGCTGAGCGGTAACAACAGCTACAGCGGTGCGACCCGCATCGAGCGCGGCACCCTGGCCCTGCGCGGTGGCGCCGTGATCCGTTCCAATATCAGCGTTTCCGGTGCCGGCGGTGCCTCGATGGCCGGCCTGCAGTTCATGCCCGGCACGCCGCGGGTGATCGGCAACGTCGACAACGGCGCCAGCGTGGTGCTGGTCAACGCCAACACCACCGCGACCATCGAAGGCAATTACAGTCAGCGGCCGGATGCGCAGCTGATCGTCGCGCTGGGGGTGAACGCGCTGCAGGTCACCGGCACCGCACGCCTGGCCGGCGGCGTGGTGGTCGATGGCATCGTGTCCGGTTACGTGCCGCAGGTCGGCAGCCGCCAGGGTCTGGTCCATGCCAACGGCGGTATCAACGGCACGTTCACCACGCCGGTGGCCAACACCGGCGCCAACGGCCTGACCCTGCTGCAGGCGCAGTACGGCTATGGCAGCAACGACGCGTGGATGGACCTGACCCAGGTCAACGTTTCGGCAGCCGCATCGGGCCTGGGCGCCAATGCACAGGCATCGGCACTGCGGGTGCAGTCGGCATTCACCGCGCTGGACCGCAATGCGGATCTGCAGGGCTCGGCGTTCGGCATGGCCGCAGGCGCGCTGCAGCGTACGTCTGGCGGAACCGATGGCCTGTCGGCGAGCCTGGAGAGCCTGTCCGGACAAGCACATGCGCGCGCTGAAGCGTCGACCTTCGACAGCGTGGACATGTCGCGCCGCGCGGTTGCCGAGCGCTTCGACCGCGTGCAGGCTGCGCCGAAGCTGCGTGGCGCCTGGCAGAGCGCGCTGGGTGAAGCCGGGCAGGGCAGCTTTGCCGGCAACGCCGCCGACAGCCAGGGCTGGATGGCCGGCCAGGACGTGGCACTGGGCAGCAACGGCCTGCTGGGCATGGCCTTTGGCGAAACCCGCAGCAACGGCGGCAGCAACTTCAGTGGTGACCGTGGGCGTGACCGCCAGGCGCAGGCGCAGTTGTATGCCGGCTGGAACCTGGGGCGTGGCTATGCGCTGGCCCAGTTCGGCACCGGCCAGTTCACCCGGGAACTGGATCGCCAGTTGCTGCTGGGTGCCGGTGCCTACGGTGTGTCCGCGCGCTACGGCGGACGTTTCAGCAGTGCCAGCGTTGAAGGCGGCTATCGTTTCGGGCGCATCGGTGCGTCGTTGACACCGTACCTGGGAGCCAGCAGCACCCGCCTGGATACCGATGGCTTCAGCGAGCAGGGCGGCTTCGGCTTCGGCCTGCGCGGTGAGGCGTCGCGTGCACAGCGCAGCCAGATGCTGGCGGGCCTGCGGGGTGAGCGGCAGTGGGGTCGTTGGACCCTGCGCGGCCATGCCGAATGGCAGCAACGGCTGGATGGCGGTCAGCAGGCCTGGCAGGCAAGTTTCGTTGGCGTTGAGGCCTGGGCGCCGTTGGCCGGTGTTGACGCACCGCGTGGCAGTGCCTTGTTCGGCCTGGCGCTGGAATCGTGGTGGGGCCGCAATGGCCGCCTGAGCCTGGGCATCGACCAGCGCGTGGGTGGCGATGATGCACGTCAGGCGGCGCTGCGCTACAGCACCGGTTTCTGATCATGGCGCCGGGCGTGCTGCCCGGCGCGTTCATCCGGCGGTGCCGACCCACGGTCGGCACGCGTCCGGTTGCCGGGGGCGGCGCTCAGCCGCCGCGCAGGTCGCCCAGGCGCGGTCTGCTGCGGCCCAGCGGCATCTTCAGCTTGCCGATCGACAGGATGCGCGCTTCTGCGATCCGGTCAGCCGCGCGCTGCGGGGCAATGTTCTCGCGCTGCGACAGTTCGAAGATGCGCGTCAGGTTGTGGTAGATGCTGCGGATCAGCCGCATCGCGCGCTCGCGGTTGTAACCGTCGATTTCCAGCGACACGTTCATCACGCCACCAGCGTTGACCGCGTAGTCGGGGGCATACAGGATGCCGCGCGCATGCAGCTCGTCGCCGATCTCCAGGCTGGACAGCTGGTTGTTGGCGGTGCCACAGATGATCTTCGCCTTGATCCGCGGCAGCGTGTCGGCGTTGATCGCGCCTTCCAGCGCGCACGGCGCGAACACATCGGCGTTCACTTCGTGGATCTCGTCCGGCTTGACTGCCTCGGCGCCGAAATCGTTGACTGCACGATCCACCAGCGCGCTGTCCAGGTCGGTGACATACAGCTTGGCGCCACGGTCGCGCAGCAGCTTCACCAGTTCCATGCCGATATGGCCCAGGCCCTGCACCGCGATGCTGGTCTTGCCCACTTCCTCATGGCCGAACTTGAAGCGCATCGAGGCCATCAACGCCTGCAGCGCGCCATAGGCGGTGAACGGCGCCGGATCTCCCGAGCCGCCATGGACCTGGTGCACGCCGGTGACGAACTGGCTCTCCAGGTAGATGTTCTCCATGTCGTTGACGTCGGTGCCGACGTCCTCGGCCGTGATGTAGCGACCACCCAGCGAATCGACATAGCGGCCGAACGCGCGGAACAGCACTTCGGTCTTGTCGACCTTGGGGTCGCCGATGATCACCGCCTTGCCGCCACCGACATTGAGACCGGCCAGCGCATTCTTGTAGGTCATCGTGCGGCTCAGCCGCAGCACATCGGCCAGCGCATCGTCGGTGCTGGCGTAGGGGCGCATGCGCACCCCGCCCAGGGCAGGGCCCAGGGTGGTGTTGTGGATGGCGATGATTGCCCGCAGGCCGGCATCCTGGTTGTGGCAGAACACCACCTGTTCGTGGCCGGTGGTTGCGAGGGTTTCGAATAGCATGGGGTCTCCGATGGCGCGATCTGCGGTGAACTGCGGCGAACTGCCAATGAACGGTAGGGTCCGAAAACAAAAAAAGCGACGTCGTCGGTACAGGGGGACGGGTCGCGCGGCGCCATTCTAGTCCATTCGCCCGGGATATGCCGTCGACGCCGGACGCGCCCGGGTTAAAGAAGATGAAAGTGCGGCCGATGCTGCGACGACGGCAGGTCGCCGGATGTGATGAAGGCGCAGGGGCAGGCAGTGGCAGCAGGACAACGACAGGATGGGCGGCGATGACCGCAGCGTGGTGGCGATCTGTGCTCCGTTGGCTGTCGCAGCTGACCGGGCAGGCCCCGGCACGCCTGGCCGCAGCCCCCCGCCAGGCCGTGGCGGCCGCGGCGGCCAGCCTGCAGGGCGACGCCTTGCCGGCGGCCGAGGTCGCCGCCCACCTGCAGCGCGGACTGCACGCGCTGGCCCTGTATCCGCGCTTGGCAGGCGAACCGGCGGCGGTCAGCGCATCGGGTCTGGCCGAAGCGGTGGACCGCGCGCTGCAGGACCGCGACTGGGCTACCCGGCAGCTGCCGCGGCGCCCGCAACTGCTGCCGCAGCTGATCCAGACGGTCAATGACGACGTTGCATCGGCGCGGGTGATGGCGGCGATCATCGGCCAGGATCCGGTGCTGACCGGCAACCTGCTGCGGATCGCCAACAGCCCGGCCTACAAGGTGCACGAGCGGCCCGTGGAAAGCCTGCAGCGGGCGGTGACCCTGGTCGGCACCGAAGGTGTGCGGCAGATCATCAGCGCCGTGCTGGTGCAGCCGGTGATGCAGGTGCAGTGCGAGGTGTTCCCGCAGTTCAGTTCGATCATATGGGAGCACGCGCTGCTGGCGTCGCGCGCGGCCGCCGACCACGCCCGCACGGTCACCTTCGGCGATGCCTTCGCTGCGCAATGGCTGGGCCTGGTGCAGGGCCTGGGCGCGGCGCTGGTCATGCGTCAACTGCTGCAGGAAGCACAGGTGCGTGGCGAAGAAGTGGAGCCCGCGCTGGCCCTGCAGTTGCTGCAGCAGTGGTCACTGCCGTTGGCGCAGCGGGTGGCAGCAGCGTGGGAACTGCCCGAACCGGTGCATCAGGCCCTGGCGCCTGATGCAGACGGTCCGCTGGCCGACAGCCTGCGCCTGGCCAGCGCCGCTGCGGCGGCCAGCCTGCTGTGCCGGCACGGGCATGCCAGCCAGGGCCGCATGCTGGCCTTGCTGGAACAATTGCCGGCAGCGCCGCCACATGCGCTGCGCTGGATCTGGCGGCGCCTGCACGGGCGCAATGTGGAAACCCTGGACGAAAGCCTGCACGGCGATGGTGAGGGGAACGCCCCCTGATCGTTACAGCTGGGATTCCAGCGGCAGCCAGCTGATCACCCGTGCCGTCCAGCGTTTGCCGAGGCTGCTGCCGGGCTCGGCATCGACCCAGTGCGGCGGCGGCTCGCGCTGCAGCCAGCGCAGCTCATCATCAGCGCCGAGCGCAAGCCACCAGCTGTGTTCCGGGCTGGCCAGGCGCAGGTATTCCGCGCGCAGCTGTGCGCCCAGCACCGGGTCGTCGAACAGCACGCCCATCTCGGTGTTGAGATAGGCCGAACGCGGATCGAGGTTGAACGATCCGACGAACCCGCGCCGGTCGTCGACCAGCAATGCCTTGGTGTGCAGGCTGGCGCCGCTGCTGCCGAACAGGCTGCCGTCACCGGCCTGGCCGTTCGCCTTCAGTTCGTACAGCTGCACGCCGGCCTTCAGCAGCGGCACCCGGTAGCCCATGTAGCCACCGTGCACGGCAGCCACATCGTTGGCCGCCAGTGAGTTGGTCACCACGCCGACCTGGGCGTCGCGGCCGGCCATCGCCGAAAGGCCGTCCAGCCCTTCGCTGCCGGGGACGAAGTACGGCGAGATCAACAGTGCCTTGTAGCGCGTCGACTGCAGCTGTTGGACCAGCTCGGTGACCAGCCAGTCGTCGTGTGCATCGTCGTGGTGCTTCATCGGTGGATCGGACACGATCCGTACCTGCCTGCTCCAGTGCAGCGGCTCCGGGCTGGCACGCTGGCGCTGGCGCGACTCGGCCACGCGCTGCAGGTACGGTTGGGCCTGCGCATGCAGCGCGTCCAGATCGGACTGGCGCACCAGCTGGCGCAGCTGTGCATCGGTATAGGTTGCCAGCGCCGAGATCGGAATCGCCGCGTCGCTGTTCCAGTAGTCGTCGAAGATCTGGTTGGCCTGCTGCACGGCCGGGCCGGCTACCACCAGGTCCAGGTCCTGGAAATTCACGTCGCTGCGCGCGCTGAAATATTCCTCGCCGATGTTGCGGCCACCCACGATCGCGATGCGGCCATCGGCGATCCAGCTCTTGTTGTGCATGCGGTGGTTCACGCTGAAGGCGCGTTGCACCAGCTCCAGCGTGCGGGCCAAGCCACTGCGGTTGCGGAACGGGTTGTACAGGCGAAGCTCGATGTTGGGATGCGCATCGAGCGCCATCATCAGCGCATCCTTGTCCTTGGCATTCATGTCATCAAGCAGGATGCGCACGCGCACGCCACGTTCGGCAGCGTCGTACAGCGCCTTGGCCATCAAGTGGCCGATCAGGTCGTCGTGCCAGATGTAGTACTGCAGGTCCAGGCTGCGGCCGGCGTGCTCGGTGATCATCGCGCGGGCAGCGAACGCATCCATGCCATCGCTGAGGAAGGCCACGCCCGACTGCCCGGGATGGGCGGCCTGCAGGGGCATCATCTGCCGATCGATGGGCGTCTGCGCAGGTTGCAGCGGCAGTACCTGCGACGCTTCGCCGCGCGCCTGCGGGGCCAGGTGGTCGGCCAGCAGCAGGCCGGACAGCACCAGCAGAAGCAGGGCGGCGATGATGATCGCGGCCACGCGCAGCAGGCGTCGCCATAAAGGTTTGCGCAGACTCATGACGCCGATGGTAGATCCTGGCTACGCATGGAGGTAGATCCACGCCATGCGTGGAAGAACTGCCACCGGTAGATCCACGCCATGCGTGGATGAAGCGCCGTGACTCAGAACCGCTCGTCGCTGCCCAGATAGCGCCACTGGCCCACGGCCAGCGGGCCCAGCGCCACCCGGCCGATGCGCAGGCGGCGTACGGCCACGACCTGCAGGCCGGCAGCCGTCACCGCCGTCCTCAGTCCCTTCGCGGTCAGTCCCTTGCCTGCAAAACGCAGGCGCTGCTCGCTCTGCCAGCTGACCTTCGGGCCGCCTGCTTCATGCTGCAGCCGGGCCATCAGCCACGGGCCACGTTCCGGGCCGCCTTCAGCCACTTCGACCAGGTACTCCTGTTCGGTGCGGCCCAGGTTGCGCTGCAGGTGCGCGAGCACCGCCGGATCCTGGCTGACCACCACCAGCCCGTTGTCGTCGGCCGGCAGCGAGGATGCCAGCTGCAGGCCGTGGAAGTGCCGCTGCAGCGGGCGGATGTCACTGGCATCCAGTTCGCTGCGGGTCTCGGTGCGGATCAGCGCGCACAGGGTATCGGCTGGCACGCCCGCCGGTTTGTGAAGCAGCATGCTGGCGCGCTCGGCCTTGCTGTCGCTGGCCTGCTCGGCCACCACGATGCTGGCGCTCTCGTCCACCGGGCGCTGCGGCTGTTCCACCACTTCGCCATCGACGCTGACCCAGCCGCCCTCGATGTAGCGCCGCGCTTCACCGCGCGGGATGCCGAGCAGGGCGGACAGGCGTTTGTCGAGTCGGGTCGGTTCCATGGCGAAAGGTCGGGCAGGGGGCGCGCAGTGTAGCCGCTACGCCGGCTCAGCGCTGGCCGCGGTTGGCCAGCTCGGTCAGGTACAGGCGGGTATCGAACTCCAGCTGCAGGTAATCCGGCTCCATGTGCTGGCACAGCTGGTAGAAGGCCTTGTTGTGGTCGGCCTCCCTCAGATGGGCCAGCTCGTGCACCACGATCATGCGCAGGAAGGCGGCTGGCGCCTGCCGGAACACGGTGGCGATGCGGATCTCGCGGCTGGCCTTGAGCCGGCCGCCGTGTACACGGGAAATGGCGGTGTGGGTGCCCAGGGCATGCTTGATGACCTCCAGCGTGTTGTCGTAGCAGACCTTGTTGAGCGGCACCGACTTGCGCAGGTAGCGGTCCTTCATGTCCTGGGTGTAGTCGTACAACTGGCGGTCGCTGCGCACCTCATGCGGGTCGGGGTAGCGCTGCTGCAGCCAGGGGCCGAGCTTGCCCTGTGCCAGCAGATCGCTGACCTGGGCGACCAGGGGTTCGGGGTAGCCGGTGAGGTACTTCAGGACAGCCATGCAGGGGCGTCGGCGCGTCGGTAGAATGGGGCATCCAGATTACACGCGGTACGTATCGACCATGGCAAAGCCCAACGCGCTGCAGGAACAATTGCTCAAGGCCGGCCTGGCCAAGAAGTCGCAGGCCAGTGCCGCCGCGCGTGAACAGGCCAAGGCCCGCCAGGGCAAGGCCGAGTCGACGTCGGCGGAGGTCCAGCGTGAAGCTGAACGCGCGCGCGCCGAGAAGATCGAGCGTGACCGTGCGCTGGCTGCCGAGCGCAACGCGCAGGCCAAGCAGGCTGAGCGCAAGGCGCAGGCCAAGCAGATCATCAGCGCCCACGCCGTGCCGCACAAGGGCGAGGACGAGTACCGCTTCAGCGATGGCGCAGTGATCCGCACCCTGTTGATCGATACCAAGCTGCGCAAGGCGTTGTCGGTGGGCGTGCTGGTCATTGTGGCCCATGGCGATGGCTACGCGGTGCTGCCACGCGCGGCAGCGGAGAAGGTGCGTGAACGCGCCCCGGAAGCCATCATCGTCGACCATGGCACGCCCGGCTCCAGCGCCGAGATCTCCACCGGCAACGCCGAGGACGACGCCTACTACGCACAGTTCCAGGTCCCCGACGACCTGGTCTGGTAAGGCGGCGCTGAACCGGCCGCAGCGTCCGCCGGGCATGGCCCGGCGCTACCGATTGCGGCGGGGTGTATTGTCCCCATATCAGGCGACACACCTGCGGAGGATGACCATGGCTACCGGTTGGGCCGGAGATGGCGCGGTCCAGGACCAGATCGACGCCACCGTCGACGATGCGATTGCCCGCGCGCGGCGCCAGCTGCGCCAGGGCCCGGGTCTGGAACACTGTGAGGAATGCGACGCGCCGATTCCCTTGGCGCGGCGTCAGGCAGTGCCTGGCGTACGGCTGTGCGTGAACTGTCAGCAGGCGCACGACCAAGAGGAACAGGCGCAGAGTGGCTACAACCGCCGGGGCAGCAAGGACAGCCAACTGCGGTGAAGGGTGTTCGGCAGGGCTGGGCCCTGCACCCGCGGTAGTGCCGGCCGCTGGCCGGCAACCTTGAGAGCAACAGCAACAGCAAGAGCAAGAGCGGCATTCCGTGGGATGGCGGCGTGGGCCCGGTTGCGGGAGACGCCGTAAACCCATCCATGGGGGCTTGGCCGCGGCATCCATGCCGCGGACACTCCCGCAACCGGACCCACCCCGCCTTCGACAGGTTCCCGCGATCTGTCATGGATCCACGCCACGTGTGGATGAATCTCGATGGAAATCAATATTTCGATATTGGATCGAAGAGCATCCACGCGTGGCGTGGATCTACGTGTCGACCAAGGTCGACACCTGCCAACAGCAGCGGAGATATGTCGAAGGCGGGGTGGGGCCGGTGGCAGGGGCGTGAGCCGCATGGATGCGGCGACCGAGCTTACATGGACGTACTTG
>NZ_JBYTEK010000042.1:0-34287 GCF_058783335.1 Stenotrophomonas sp. FW305-C-20-S1
CCCCCCCCCCCCCCCCCCCCCCCCCCCCCCCCCCCCCCCCCCCCCCCCCCCCCCCCCCCCCCCCCCCCCCCACGACCGGGACTCAGCACCCACGCGTAGATGCGGCGCCCACGGAGTGCCGCATTCTGTGGAGCACAGCAGCTGGCGGACATACTCCGCCGCAGCGGCAGGTGCTCTGGCCTTCTTACTTATCATCGTGTCGCATGCAGCCTCGAACGGACCGCCTTCGTACCCGTTGAGTCAAACAACTCCGCCGGGAACTGCGCCCAACAAAAAGGCGGCGCCCTGCGGGCGCCGCCTTCCATGCAGCAGACGCAGGCCTGGATCAGTCGATCAACGCGGCCTCGCGCCGGCGGAACACCGATACCGCCTGGTTCAGTGCACCGGCCTGCGACTGCAGTTCACGTGCCGCCGCAGTGGCTTCTTCCACCAGCGCCGCGTTCTGCTGCGTGGCCTGGTCCATCTGCACCACCGTCTGGTTGATCTGCTCGATACCGGAGGACTGCTCCTGTGACGCCGCCGAGATCTCGCGCATCAGGTGGCTTACGTTCTCAACGCCGCCGACGATGCCCTGCATGCGCTGTCCGGCATCGGCCACCAACTGGGCGCCCTCGCCGACCTGACGTCCTGCCTCGTCGATGAGGACCTTGATCTCCTGGGCCGCCGCCGCCGATCGCTGTGCGAGCACACGGACCTCGCTGGCGACGACCGCGAACCCGCGTCCCTGTTCGCCGGCGCGTGCCGCTTCAACCGCTGCGTTGAGCGCGAGGATGTTGGTCTGGAAGGCAATGCCGTCGATTACACCGGTAATGTCGCCGATCCGCTTCGACGCGCCCTCGATGGCCTGCATGGTGTCGACCACCCGCTGCATGGCGTGGTTGCCATCACTTGCTGCGCCCTGGGTGGAGGCGGCCAGCTCGCTGGCCTGGCGCGCATGCGCTGCGTTCTGGCGCACGGTGGCGGTCAGCTCCTCCATCGAGGCGGCCGTTTCCTGTAGATGAGCGGCCTGTCGCTCGCTGCGCTCGGACAGCGCGCCGTTGCCGGCGGCGATTTCGCTGGCGGCCGTGCTGATGGTGGTAGCGCAGTGCTGGATGTGGCCGACCATGCGCGCCAGCTGGCCGGCGGTGGCGTTGGCATCGCGCTGGATGGCGGCGAACGCGCCGTGGTACTCGCCCTGCATGCGACGGTCGAGATCGCCGTTGGCCATAGCTGAAAGCATCTGCCGCACTTCGTCGACCGTGCTGCCCAGTGTGTCCAGCAGCTGGTTGATGCCCCCGGTCAGGCCGTCGAGGAAGCTGGCGCCTTCGCTGGCTTGCAGGCGCTGTTCCAGATCACCCTGCGCGGCGGCAGCGACAATCCCGGCGACGGCATTCTCCAGCGTCAGTTCATGGGTACGGTCATGCCATTCCACCGCAAAACCCAGGCGCGCGCCCTGTGCGTCGAACACCGGGGTGACGACCTGGGCGAAGTGCACCGGCCCGATCCGCACCTTGCCGTTGTGTGTCGCCTGCAGCTCATTGAGGATGCCGCGGATGCGGTCAGGGTTGGCATGGAAGCGATGGATGCTGCTGCCGACCAGCCGCTCGGCGTCGAAATCGGGGAAGGCCTGGCGCAGCGTGGCCTGCTGGTTGCGCAGCAGCGCCACCACCGAGCGGTTGACGTAGCGGATGACGTGATCGTTGTCGGCAATCATCATCGCCGTGCGCGAGGCATCCAGTGCCTGGCGGATCTGCGCGTTCTCGGCGTTCGCCTCGGCCTCGCGGCCGCGCTGCGCCTGTACATGGCGTGCGGTATCGGCCAACGCGTGGGCCAGTGAACCGGGTGCGTAGTTGCGTGCGTCGGTGTGTGCGCCAAGGTCGGCGCCCGTGGCGATGTCACGTGCCAATGCGGCCAGGCGGTGCGGTCCGTGACCCAGCGCTTCACTCTGTTGGCGCAGGCGCGCGGCGGTCTGGCCCAGCACCAGCGTCAGCACCGCCAGGGCCATGGCATTCAACAGCGGCGGCAGGACGGCCGCCCCATCAAGCAACGGCGCCAGCAACGCACTGACACCCACGGCGCCGGCCAGCCACAACGGCATACGGTCACGCTGGATGAGCAGCACGCCCAGCAGCAGCGCGATGGGCAATGCGGCATTCAATCCGCTGATATGACAGAGCAGGCTCAACTGCAGTGAAAGCACTACGGCCAGGCCGTTGCGCGCGAGCGAATGGCCGGCCTGGCGCCAGCCCAGCCAGGCGGCTGGCAGCACTGCGGCGGCAACGGCGCTCGCAGCGGGCACCGACGTGCCGCGCACGGCCAGTACAAGGCCGATCGCTGCCAATACCACGCTGCCCAGCAGCAGGCGACGATCGCCTCGCTGGGCCAGCTGTTGCAGATAAGGGACACGGCCCTGGTCGGGCGGGCGGGAGGACGCAATGGACATCGGCAACTCCTGGATCAACGGACGGCAGCGGCCATGCAACGCGCTGCGCGGATGAGCGCAACGACGGCACGGTCGGGGAATTCGGGGAATGCGGCGCAGGCAGCGACGCGGAGGACGGACACCGTGACCACATCCTGTGGATGACGGTGCAGCAGACGGGACATGCGGTCTTCCTTGCAGAACCAGGAACGAGCCGCAGGCACAAAGGGCCTGCGTGCTGTGGACGCAGGGGTCCACTACCGTTCTATCGGCCGCACTGGCGCAGAGTGAAGTGCGCACGGCCGACGATGGTCAGCGTGCGTTGGCGTTTTCGCTCAGGAACGCATCGATGACGGCGGCAATACGCGCCGGGTGTTCCATGTGCAGGTGATGGTTGCCGGGGAATACCGCCAGGCGGCCATCACGCAGATGCTGCAGGCGCTCGCTGCGCATCGGCTCGGGATAATACGACTGTGCAGGCGTGGCATAGATCACCTGGGTAGGACAGGTGATGGCCTGCAGCAGGTTGTCGATCTGGCCTTCGCTGAGGCGGATCGCGGTGGGCAGCATCAGGCGCGGATCGCTGCACCAGCGATAGCCGCCTTCGACCGGCTCGACACCGCGTTCGACCAGCAGGCGTGCGCAGCCTTCGCTGAGCTGATTGGTCATCATCCGCGCCCGGATCGGTGCAGCCAGATCCGGGAACACGCGCAGCTGCTTGCGTGCCAGTGCTCGGGTGGCGTCGACGTGCTCGCGCAGGCGGCTGGCAGTTTCTTCCTCCGGCCCGCGCAGGCCGCCGAGTGCCTCGATGGCGACCAGCCGTTCGATGCGATCACTGACCGCTGCGGCGAGGCTGGCGATGCCGGCACCCATCGAATGGCCGATCAGGGTGAACCGGTCCCAGCCCAGTGCATCGGCGACATCGAGGACATGGGTGATTGCTGCTGGCGTGGTGTACACCGCCCCGATCGGCAGATGCGCGCTGTGGCCGTGCCCGGGCAGATCGATCGCCACCAGGTCCAGGTGCGGCAGATGCGGCGCCAGCGGAACGAAGCTGGCCGCATTGTCGAGCCAGCCGTGCAGGGCCAGCACCCGCGGACCCTCACCCGGCCGGCGCAGGCCGGCGACACGGACGCCCGCGACCTGCAGCTCAAACGGCTGCAGGCTCATGCCAGCGAGGCCACGGCCAGCCGAGCCAGTGCGCGGGCGTGATCCGGTGCGGCGTTGAGGCAGGGGATATAGCGCATCTGTGCGCCGCGCTCGGCCAGTGTTTCGGTGAAGCCCATGGCGACTTCTTCCAGTGTTTCCAGGCAGTCGGTGGCAAACCCGGGGCAGACGACGTCGATCTGCTTCACCCCCGCTTCGGCCAGCTCCCACAGGCTGGGCTCGGCGTAGGGCTGCAGCCAGCGTTCGCGGCCGAAGCGCGACTGGTAACCCATCTGCCAGTCGTCCGCGCCCAGGCCCAGTGCTGCGGCGATCGCGCGCGCACTGGCCTCGCAGCGCTGCGGATAGGGATCGCCGGCATCGGCAAGGCGCTGCGGAATGCCATGGAAGGAGAACATCAGCTTCTGGCCGCGCCCCTGCTGCTGCCAGTAGCGCTGGATCGAGCCGGCAACGGCGGCGACCCAGTCCGGATCGATCGAATAGTCCTGCACCAGGCTGACGGTGACCTGTGGGTTCCTGCGCTGCCAGGCATCCACACGATCCTCGACCGAGGCCGTGGTGGTGGTCGAATACTGCGGATACAGCGGCAATACCACGATGCGGCGCACGCCCTCGGTGGCCAGCCGATCCAGTTCGGTGGTGAGCGCGGGTTCGCCGTAGCGCATCGCGTGGCGTACGCGCAGCGTCGGCAGCAATGCTTGCATCGCCTGCGCCAACTGGCGGGTGTGGACCATCAGCGGCGAGCCTTCCGGCAGCCACACCTGGGCGTACTTGGCGGCTGAACGGCTGCTGCGCAGCGGCAGTATCAGACCGCGCAGCAAGGGCTGCCACAGCAGTGCCGGCAGCGAGACCACGCGCCGGTCGGACAGAAATTCGGCCAGATAACGGCGAACGGCGGGAGCCGTCGGCGTCTCGGGCGTGCCTAGGTTGACCGCCAGTACGGCGGTATCGGGTGCGTCGAGCATGGGCGGTATTGTCGCCGATTCCATCGTCACGTCGGCATGCAGGGTTAGGATGGATGTCATCGATGAGGCCAATATGAGCAGGCAACGCTCATTGGGGATTCATCACAACACTACTAATTTCAGTCACTTGCTATATCTTCCTATGGACTGACTTCTGGAGCCTGCCATGCGTCGCCCGATCCAAGCCCTGCTGATCGCCGCCAGCCTGCTGTCCAGCCAGGCCATGGCCGGACCGCAGGAAGACCAGCGCGCCCGCAACGCGGTGCGTGTACTGGCTGAAATCCAGGGAATCCCTGAACAGGGCATTCCGGACAAATTGCTCGACGAAGGCCGCGCGGTCATCGTCATTCCCGACACGATCAAGGCCGGTCTGGTGATCGGCGGCCGTCGTGGCCACGGCCTGATGTCGGTGCGCATGCCCAATGGTGCGTGGTCCAACCCGGTATTCATCAAGCTCACCGGCGGCAGCATCGGCTTCCAGGCCGGTGTGCAGTCCTCCGACGTTGTGCTGGTGTTCCGCAACGACCGCAGCCTGGACAACCTCGTCAACGGCAAGTTCACCCTCGGCGCCGATGCCGGTGTGGCCGCCGGTCCGGTGGGCCGCAATGCCGCCGCCGCCACCGATGGCCAGCTGAAGGCCGAGATCTGGTCGTGGTCGCGCGCCCGCGGCCTGTTCGCTGGCGTGGCCCTGGATGGTGCGATCCTGCAGATCGACGATGCTGCCAACCTTGACGCCTACGGCAGCAACACCACCCCGCGGATGATCTTCGAGGGCCGCGCGGCTGGCTCGCCTTCAATGGATGTGGTCGCTTTCCGTGATCGCCTGGAAGAGGCCACCTACGCGGCGCGCAACAACCGCAATGGTGGCAATGACGCACCGCGTCCGGCGGCCGCTGCAGCGCCTGCCCCGCAGCCTGTTCAGGCAGCGCCGGCGGCACCTGCTGAAGCCACCACGGCGCCGCTGCAGGCCGTGCCGCAGACCCCGCCGCCGGCCCAGCAGGGTTTCCAGCCGGTCAACGACGGTGAAATCCGCACTGAAACACTGGGCAACAACTGACTTTCGTCACGCGCGCCGGCTAACAGCCGGTGCGCTATGCTCGGCAATCTGATCACTAACGTAACGAGCGACTTATGGGCAGTTTCAGCATCTGGCATTGGTTGGTCGTGCTCGCCATCGTCCTGCTGGTGTTCGGCACCAAGCGCCTGACCAGTGGTGCCAAGGACCTCGGCTCGGCGGTCAAGGAATTCAAGAAGGGCATGCACGACGACGACAAGCCGAACGCGCAGTTGGGCGACGAGTCGCGCAGCCAGGACGCCTCGCGCACCGCGCAGGACGAGCACGACCGCAAGCCGCGTTGATCCGGAGCGGTTGCGGTGTTTGATATCGGCTTCAGCGAACTGCTGGTGATCGCGGTTGTCGCCTTGGTGGTGCTCGGACCTGAGCGCCTGCCCAAGGCGGCCCGCTTCGCCGGGCTGTGGGTACGCCGCGCGCGCAATCAATGGGATTCGGTCAAGCAGGAACTGGAACGCGAACTGCAGGCCGAAGACATCAAGCGGCAGATGCAGGACGTGCGCCAGGGCATGCAGGACACCGAGAACCAGCTGCGTGCCAGCGGCGAAGCCATGCGCCGCGAAGCCGAGCAGATGCAACAGCACAGCGACACACTGGCGCAGCAGGTGCGTGCACCGGCCCCGGCCGAACAGCCCCCACATCTGGCGGATGCGCCCGAGCCGGAGGTGGCGTCGACTGAAGGTGCAGCCATTACGCCCGCCACCGCTGAAGCTGCGGGCAATGCCGTTGCTGATACCGCGACCGAAACGCCCGCGCGCACGGAGCGCCCGTCATGAGCGAACACGACTTCGGCGAAAGTTCGCTGGTGGAACACCTTGTTGAACTGCGCTCGCGCCTGGTGCGTGCGCTGCTGGGGCTGGGCGTTGTGCTGCTGGGCCTGCTGCCGTTTACCCAGAAGCTTTACAACGCACTGGCCGAGCCGCTGATCTCGCAGTTGCCCAATGGGCAGACGATGATCGCCACCAACCCGGCCGGCGCCTTCTTCGCGCCGTTGAAGCTGACGTTCTTCGTGGCCCTGTTCGTGGCCGTGCCATGGCTGCTGTACCAGCTGTGGGCCTTCGTCGCGCCGGGCCTGTATGCACGTGAGAAGCGCCTGGCGATGCCGTTGCTGGTCTCCTCGGTGCTGCTGTTCTACACCGGCTGCGCCTTTGCCTATTTCCTGGTGCTGCCGGCGGTCTTCCACTTCCTCACCACCTTCAGCCCGGAAGTGATCGCGATCACGCCGGATGCGAATGCCTACCTGGATTTCGTGCTGGCGATCTTCTTCGCCTTCGGCGGCAGCTTCGAGCTGCCGGTGGCGATGGTGATCCTGGTGCTGCTGGGCTGGATCACGCCGCAGCAGTTCAAGGAAGGACGCGGTTACGCGATCGTCGGCATCTTCGTGCTCGCTGCGATCCTGACTCCACCGGACGTGGTGTCGCAGCTGATGCTGGCGATCCCGATGTGCCTGCTGTACGAACTGGGCATCCACGCCGCGCGCTGGCTGGTGCCGTCTTCGGTGGTCAAGAAGCCTGCGGCCTGATCCCCGGTAGCGCCGGGCCATGCCCGGCGTTCGTGGGGAGGTGACATCCATCCGCCGGGCATGGCCCGGCGCTACCGTTGAGCGCCGCTCAAGCGTGGAAGACGTCGTTGGCCGGCGGCGACTGCGGCACCGGCGGTGCGCCGCGGCTGCCGCGATGCACGAACATCTGCTTCCAGGCCGCATAGACGGCGCCGACATACAGCGGCATCAGCACCGTGGTGAACACCAGCTGCGCGATGAAGGCCGCCGCCAGCGGGCCGCCCAGCAGCATGCCGAGTTGGACCACGATCACGAACAGCACATAGACGCAGAACGCGGCGATCAGGCCGAGCACGGTGAACACGGCGGTGGCGCCGATGTTCTCGATGCAGCCCTGCAGGCTCAGGCGCAGCGCGTGCATGCCGCTCTGGCGGTCGAACACCACCAGTGCCGGCTGGGTGAACATCGCCAGGGTCAGCGCCACGGCGGTGCAGAACACCAGCAGCATCCACAGCGCGATGCGCTGCGCGGGCAGGTTGGCGACCAGTTCGGCGGCGGTTTCAGGACTGATCTGCTGCCCGCTGCGGCCGAGTTCCTGCATCTTGGTCATGGTGTCGCTGAAGGCGGTGAAGCCCTCGCGGCCGATCATCAGGTACAGCAGCGCGCCCAGCAGCAGCACGGCCAGCACCTGGATCGCCAGCGGCACCAGCAGGTGGCTGACACGACGGTCGCGGATCGGCTGCAGCAGATGGGTGGCCAGGCCGGGACGACCCTGGTCGATCTCACCCATGGCGTACAGCATGCCGCCGAACATCACCGGTGAAATCACCAGCGTCATCATCTGCAGGGCCAGGCCGGCGGTACCGGGCAGCATCGTTCCCAGCAGGGTGACCACCCAGTTCACCAGCAGCCAGGTCAGGCCGATCCGGGCCAGCTGCAGCGGCGCACGCCGATACAGCGAGAACGTATCCAGCAACCACTGGGCGCCCGCCGAGGCTGGCAGCTTGCGAATCTCTTTCATGGACATCCGGGGAGGGACAGGAGGGGCCGGGCGGTGTGCCCGTGCCGCCGATTATCCCTGTTTTGCCACCGGCTGGGCTGAAGACAGCCGGGCCTGGCGGACAAAGCGCCGCAACAGCTGGCGCGCCAGCGGCGCGGCGCTGACCGCGCGCTCGATGCTGCGCGCGCAACCGCCATGACGGCCGATGCAGTCGGCGCGTGCGCGCACGTAGCCACGCATGTGGTGAGTGGCGAATTCCGGATGGAACTGCACGCCCCAGGCCTGGCGGCCCCAGCGGAAGGCATGGCAGCCATCCAGCGGCGAGCGCGCCAGCACGGCGGCGCCTTCGGGTACGCGCAGCACGGTCTGCAGGTGGGTGGCGTGGGCCGCGAAGTGGCTCGGCAGGCCCTGGAACAACGGGTCATGCGCGGCCTGCGGGTCCAGTGCCAGCTCAATCGTTCCCGATTCGCGCCCGGCGGGGTTGTAGGCCACTTCGCCGCCCAGCGCGTGGGCCAGCAGCTGGTGGCCGTAGCAGATGCCGAACACCGGCACGTCGTCGTGCGCGGTCTGCCGCAGCCAGGCGGCACTGCGTTCGCTCCATTCGGCGTGGTCGGTGACGAAGGCGGCCGAGCCGGTTACCAGCACGCCGGCGAACTGGCGTGGATCGGGCAGGTCGGCGCCGTGCTCGACGTCGACCACGACGGTCTCGTGTTCTTCCAGGCCGGCGGCGACCCGGATCCAGTGCGGAAAGCGCCCGTAGCGGCGCAACGAAGGCACGGGGCGGCCGGTTTCAAGGATCAGGAAGGGCGCTGGATTCATCCGGGGGAGGCAGAACGGACAGGACTTCCTCGATTGTAGTCAGCCCCTGTGCCACCTTTTCAAGCCCGGCCTGGCGCAGGGTTCGCACTCCTTCAGCACGCGCGGCACGGTTGAAACCGGCCAGATCCATGTCCGCACGGATCAGCCCGCGCAGGCGCGAGCCCAATGGCAGCAGCTCATACAGCCCGATGCGGCCGAGGAATCCGGTGCGCCGGCACTCCAAGCAACCGACCGGCCGACAGGGCGTGGCGGCATCTGGATATGCAGCTTCGCTATCAGCCAGCACTGCCCAATCGGCCCGGCCGAGGGTGTGCGGCTGCTTGCAGTGCGGGCACAGGGTGCGCACCAGGCGCTGGGCGAGGATGCCGTTGACGGTGGATGACAGCAGGTAATGCGGTACGCCCAGGTCGAGCAGGCGGGTGATGGCCGAGGGCGCGTCGTTGGTGTGCAGGGTGGACAGCACCAGGTGGCCGGTCAGCGAGGCCTGCACGGCCATCTGCGCGGTTTCCAGGTCGCGGATCTCGCCGATCATGATGATGTCCGGGTCCTGCCGCAGCAAGGTGCGCACACCGCTGGCGAAATCCAGGTCGATGTTGGTCTGCACCTGCATCTGGTTGAATTCCGGCGCGATCATCTCGATCGGGTCTTCCACCGTGCATACGTTGACGTCCGGCGTGGCCAGCCGCTTCAGGGTGGAATACAGGGTGGTGGTCTTGCCCGAACCGGTCGGGCCGGTGACCAGCACGATGCCGTGCGGGCGCTCGACCAGGGCGGTCCAGCCGGCCGCTTCCTGCGGGCTGAAGCCGAGCTGGTCGATGCTCTTGAAGGCCGCTTCCGGGTCGAAGATGCGCATCACGCATTTCTCGCCGAAGGCGGTCGGCATGGTCGACAGGCGCATTTCCACTTCACGGCCGCCGGGCGAGCGGGTCTTGATGCGACCATCCTGCGGGCGCCGGCGCTCGGCCAGGTCCATGCGTCCGAGCACCTTGATACGGCTGACCACGGCGGTCATCACCGCCGGTGGCACTTCGAACACCTTGTGCAGCACGCCGTCGATGCGGAAGCGCATGCGGCCCATTTCGCGGCGGGGCTCCAGGTGGATGTCCGAGGCGCGCTGCTCGTAGGCGTACTGCAGCAGCCAGTCGACGATGTGCACGATGTGCTGGTCGTCGGCATTGACGTCGCCGGTGCGGCCCAGTTCCACCAGCTGCTCGAAGCTGGGCAGGGTGGTGTTGGCCTCACCCCGTACGTCGCCACGGGCACCGCGCACCGAGCGGGTGACGCCGAAGAACTCCATGGTGTAGCGGTGCAGGTCCAGCGGATTGACCACCGCCAGCTCGATGCGCAGGCGGGTCAGGTGCTGCAGGTCGCGCAGCCATTCCTGTGCCAGCGGCTCGCTGGTGGCCACCAGCACGCGCTCGCCATCCACCGCCAGCGGCAGGAAGCGATGGCGGCGCGCGTAGGCGTGCGAGGCCACGGCCGTGACCGAGGCGACGTCGACCCGGGTCGGATCGATGCGCAGGTAGCGGCTGCCGGTACGCTGGGCCAGCCACTCGGTGAGGCGTTCCAGATTGAGGTCGCCGCCGTCGCTGGCGGCCAGCTTGAGGTTGGACAGCAGCACCAGTGGATGCACTTCACTGGCATTGCGGGCGCCCTGTGCGGAAAAACGGATGCGCTCGCGCTCGTGCGCAGCCACCACGCCGTCGGCCAGCAGGGCCGCCGCAACCTGTTCGAACTGCAGGCGACCGGGCGGCAACGGTGCCGCGCCAGGCTCGCCGGGCGTGCCCGTGGGCAGCCGATGTTCCATCCACCTGCTCCTTCCGGGTACGGAATGCCCCGCAGGTCGGCCGTTATACTAGCGCACCCCTTTGCCGGCCAAGACTCGTCCGCATGTCCGCGACCCCGACCGTTCCGATCACCTTCCAGGGCCTGATCCAGACCCTGAACCAGTTCTGGGCCCAGCAGGGCTGCGTGCTCATCCAGCCGCTCGACCTGGAGGTGGGCGCCGGTACCTTCCACCCGGCCACCTTCCTGCGTGCGATCGGTCCGGAAACCTGGAACGCGGCCTACGTGCAGCCGTCGCGGCGCCCGACCGATGGCCGCTACGGCGAGAACCCGAACCGCCTGCAGCGCTACTACCAGTACCAGGTGGCGATGAAGCCGGCACCGGACAACATCCAGCAGCTGTACCTGGATTCGCTGAAGGCGGTGGGCATCGATCCGCTGGTGCACGACCTGCGTTTTGTCGAGGACAACTGGGAATCGCCGACCCTGGGCGCCTGGGGCCTGGGCTGGGAAGTCTGGCTCAACGGCATGGAGGTGACCCAGTTCACCTACTTCCAGCAGGCCGGTGGCCTGGAGTGCCGGCCGGTGCTGGGCGAGATCACCTACGGTCTCGAACGCCTGTGCATGTACCTGCAGAACTGCGACAACGTCTACGACCTGGTCTGGACCTACGGCCCGGATGGGCAGCCGGTGACCTACGGCGACGTCTACCACCAGAACGAGGTGGAGCAGAGCACCTACAACTTCGAATACGCCGACGTGGAAGAAATGTTCCACCGCTTCGATGCCTGCGAGCGCGAAGCGCAGAAGCTGGTGGAAGTGAACCTGCCGCTGCCGGCCTACGAACAGGTGATGAAGGCCAGCCACACCTTCAACCTGCTCGATGCGCGCCGCGCGATCAGCGTGACCGAACGCCAGCGCTACATCCTGCGCGTGCGCGCGCTGGCCCAGGCGGTGGCCAAGGCCTACTACGAGCAGCGCGAGAAGCTGGGCTTCCCGGGCGCGAAGAAGGCCTGACGGCCCGTTCTCCCATCACGCGTTTCACCTACTACCCCAGGGGCGCCGGCCGCGTCGCGCGCTGCGCCCCCACCACAGGATCGAACCGATGAGCCACTTGTCTCCCCTGCTGATTGAACTGGGCACCGAAGAGCTGCCGGTCAAGGCACTGCCTGGCCTGGCCCAGGCCTTCTTCGACGGTGTTGTCGACGGCCTGCGCAAGCGCGGCGTGGAACTGGAGCTGGGCGATGCACGCCCGCTGTCGACCCCGCGCCGCCTGGCCGTGCTGCTGCCGGGCGTTGGCCTGGAGCAGCCGGAACAGCACAGCGAAGTGCTGGGCCCGTACCTGAACATCGCGCTGGACGCCGAAGGCCAGCCGACCAAGGCGCTGCAGGGGTTCGCGGCCAAGGCCGGGATCGACTGGACCGCGCTGGAAAAGACCACAGACAACAAGGGTGAGCGCTTCGTGCACCGTGCGGTGACCCCGGGCGCGCGCACTGCTGAGCTGCTGCCGGAGATCCTGCGCGAGGCCATCGCCGGCATGCCCATTCCCAAGCCGATGCGCTGGGGCGACCACAGCTGGGGCTTCGCGCGCCCGGTGCACTGGCTGGTGCTGCTGCACGGCGGTGACGTGGTCGAGGCCGAACTGTTCGGCCTGAAGGCCGACCGCATGAGCCGCGGCCACCGCTTCCTGCACGACAAGACCGTGTGGCTGACCCAGCCGCAGGACTATGTGGAATCGCTGCGCGCCGCCTTCGTGCTGGTTGACCCGGCAGAGCGCCGCCAGCGCATCGTCGCCGAGGTGGAAGCCGCTGCAGCCACCGCCGGTGGCAGCGCACGCATCACCGAGGACAACCTGGAGCAGGTGGTGAACCTGGTCGAGTGGCCGTCGGCGGTGCTGTGCAGCTTCGAGCGCGCGTTCCTGGCGGTGCCGCAGGAAGCGCTGATCGAGACGATGGAGATCAACCAGAAGTTCTTCCCGGTGCTGGATGACGGCGGCAAGCTGACCGAGAAGTTCATCGGCATCGCCAACATCGAGTCCAAGGACGTGGCCGAAGTGGCCAAGGGCTACGAGCGGGTGATCCGCCCGCGCTTCGCCGATGCCAAGTTCTTCTTCGACGAAGACCTGAAGCAGGGCCTGCAGGCGATGGGCGAGGGCCTGAAGACGGTGACCTACCAGGCCAAGCTGGGCAGCGTGGCCGACAAGGTCGCGCGCGTGGTGGCGCTGGCCGAGGTGATTGCGCCGCAGGTCGGCGCCGATCCGCTGCTGGCCAAGCGAGCCGCGCAGCTGGCCAAGAACGACCTGCAGTCGCGCATGGTCAATGAGTTCCCGGAACTGCAGGGCATCGCCGGCCGCCACTACGCGGTGGCCGGTGGCGAGTCGCCGGAGGTGGCGCTGGTCATCGACGAGGCCTACCAGCCGCGCTTCGGTGGTGATGACATCGCGCTGTCGCCGCTGGGCAAGGTGCTGGCGATCGCCGAGCGCGTGGATACCCTGGCCGGTGGTTTCGCCGCAGGCCTGAAGCCGACTGGCAACAAGGACCCGTTCGCCCTGCGCCGCAACGCGCTGGGCCTGGCCCGCACGATCATCGAAAGCGGCTTCGAGCTGGACCTGCGCGCGCTGCTGGCCAGCGCCAACGCCGGGCTGGCCGCGCGCAACGTGCAGGCCGACGTGGCCGAGCTGTACGACTTCATCCTCGACCGCCTGAAGGGCTATTACAGCGACAAGGGCGTGCCGGCCAGCCACTTCAACGCGGTGGCCGAGCTGAAGCCGGCCTCGCTGTACGACTTCGACCGCCGTCTGGACGCGATCGGGATCTTCGCGGCGCTGCCGGAAGCCGAGGCGCTGGCAGCGGCCAACAAGCGCATCCGCAACATCCTGCGCAAGGCCGAAGGCGATATTCCGGGCCAGATCGATGCGGCCCTGCTGCAGGAAGATGCCGAGCGCGCGCTGGCCGAAGCTGTGACTGCCGCCATCGACGATACCGGCGCCAGCCTGCACCAGAAGGACTATGTGGCCGTGTTGGCGCGCCTGGCCCGCCTGCGTCCGCAGGTCGATGCGTTCTTCGACGGGGTGATGGTCAATGCCGAGGATCCGGCACTGCGCGGCAACCGCCTGGCGCTGCTGACGATGCTGGGCGAGCGCCTGGGCAAGGTCGCGGCGATCGAGCACCTGTCCAGCTGATCGCCCACGATGGGTAGCGCCGGGCCACGCCCGGCGGTTTTTCTGCAGGCCGCGCTGCGCGCTCGCCATGAATCAGACCGTATCCACGCATGGCGTGGATCTACTGGGTAGCCGGCCGCTGGCCGGCAGCGACGCGATGCCGATATTTCCGCATGCGGCCGCGATGATCGCCACAAAGGCGCGCATTTTGACCGCCACTTAACAACCGATCCGGATTGGCGTGATGCATTTCGCATCGTCACCTCCGGTCGGTATGCTGTGCCGCATGCAGCCAACGAAATACGCCCTGCCGCTGATGGTCCTCTCGCTTTGCGCCACTTCCGTGGCCCATGCGCGCGGCACCATCGACAAGGTGGACATCAAGGGATTGGACAAGGGCGACGACGCCGCGATCATCGAGAACATCCAGGAATCGCTGACGCTGTTCGACACGATCGGCAAGGAGCAGGGCGAGTCGCGCCTGGAATACCTGCTGTCACAGGCCGAGCGGCAGACCCGCCAGGCGCTGGAACCGTTCGGGTACTACAACCCGGTGATCAAGGTCGAGGCGCCCCGCCAGGACGAGCACGTCACCGTGCTGATCCATGTCGACAAGGGCCAGCCGGTGCTGGTGCGCCGCGAGCATATCGATATCACCGGTCCGGCGATGTACGACCAGTACCTGCAGGACGACCTGGCCGCGTTCAAGCCGCGCAAGGGCCAGCGCTTCGAGCATACCCAGTACGAAGCCAGCAAGATCACCGTGACCCGGCGCCTAGCCGAGCGCGGCTACTTCGACGCCGACTACACCCAGCGCCAGGTGCAGATCACCCGCGCGGACAACGCTGCCGACATCGACCTGACCTGGGACAGCGGCCGCCGCTACAACATGGGCCCGGTGACCTTCGAGCAGAACTATTTCGACGACAAGCTGTTCGATCCGCTGGTGTACTGGGACCAGGGCAGCTACTTCCACGAAGGCAAGCTGGACCGCCTGCGCGAGTCGCTGACCAAGCTCGATTACTTCAGCGTGATCGACATCCAGCCGCGCCCGGACCAGGCCGATGAAAACGGCGAGGTGCCAGTCGATGTGAAGCTGACGCGGGCCAAGCGCAGCATCTATTCCTACGGCCTGAGTTACGGCAGCGAAAGTGGCGCCGGTGTGCGTGGTGGCCTTGAACGGCGCTACCTGAACAGCCGCGGCCACAAGATGAACACCCAGCTGGACTATGCGCAGAAGCGCAAGAGCCTGATCACCAGCTACCGCATTCCCGCATTCAACTGGCTGGATGGCTGGTACACCTTCGCCGCCAGTGCCTATGACGAACAGACCGACTACATCGATCTGCGCAACTTCAAGCTGATCGCCAGCCGCAGCGGCGAGATCAACGAGAACTGGACCGCCATCGCCTCGATCAACGCGCTGCGCGAGCGCTGGCGCTATGCCTCAGGCACCGAATTCACCGATGCGGTCTACAACACGTCCACGCTGGTCTACCCGCAGATCGTGGCCGACTACGTGAAGGTGGACGACGAGCTGTTCCCGCGCAGCGGCATCAGTGGCACCGCGACGGTGCGTGCCGGCGTCGAAGGCGTCGGATCGGACACCAGCTTCGTGCAGGCCAATGCCGTGCTGCGCTGGTACATCCCGGTGGGGCCGACCAATCGCCTGATCCTGCGCGGCGAAGGCGGCACCACCTGGACCAGCGACCTGGTGGCGATGCCGCCCAGCCTGCGCTACTTCGCCGGTGGCGACCGCAGCATCCGCGGCTATGCCTACCGTGAGGTCGGCCCGCGCACGCCGAAGCCGGACAAGTACGCGCTTGGTGCCAAGCACCTGGTGGTCGGCTCGGCCGAGTACGAGCATTACTTCAATGGCGGTCCGTGGGGTGCAGCGGTGTTCGTCGACACCGGCAGCGCCTTCGATACCGACATCGACCTGCACACCGGCGTCGGCTTCGGCGTGCGCTGGAAATCGCCGGTGGGCCCGGTGCGGGTCGATATCGCTCACGGTCTGAACAACCCTGATTCGCAGTTCCAGCTGTACCTCAACATCGGAGCGGACCTGTGAGCACGCCCGCACCGACTCCGTCGCCGAACACGCCGCCGCGGCGCGTGCGCTTCTACCGTCGTCGCCGCTTCTGGGCATGGTCCGGCGCGGGCGTGGTCGGCCTGGTGCTGGTCGCCCTGTTGGCCGTGTACTGGCTGCTGCAGACGGTGGCCGGCCGCGACGTGCTGCTGGCGCAGGTGGTGGCGCGCCTGCCGGTGGGTGCCAGCTTCACCTGGGACAAGGTCGACGGCCCAGTGGCCGGACCGCTGACTCTCTACAACGTCGACTTCCGCTACGACGACATCCATTTCCACGCCGAGCGCGCGCACCTGGAGCCGGACCTGCGCCCGCTGCTGGGCCGCAAGCTGCTGCTGGACAAGCTGGAGCTGACCAACGCCACGCTCAACCTGGCCAAGAGCGATGAGCCGTTCAAGCTGCCGTCGTGGCCCGATTCGCTGCCGCAGATCGAAATGCCGCTGGCGATCCAGGCCGATGTGATCGCCATCGACAGTTTCCGCATCAGCCAGGCCAACGAGCCGGTGATCGACATCAGCCGCGTGCGCGGTGGCATCGAGATCGCCAATGGCGAGTTCCAGGCGCGCAAGCTGGCGGTGGACAGCGACATGGGCAATTTCACTGCCCAAGGCCGCTACATCCCGGCCAAGGACTACGACACCGACGTCACCGTCACCGCGGTGCTGCCGGCACCGCGCGGGCGTACCGCGGCCACGGTCGGCCTGGTCGCGCGCGGTGACCTGGCGCATATGGAAGTGGCGCTGGCCGGCCGCGCACCGAAGCCGCTGCACGCGATGCTGGTGTTCGATGGCCGCACCGATCCGACCTGGAACGCGACTGTACGCAGCGACGAGCTGGATCTGGCGCTGTTGTCGCCGGCATTGGCCAGCTCGGCCATCGCGCCGCTGGCATTGGACTTCACCGCCTCCGGCAAGGGCGGCAACGCCAACCTGCATGGCCGGGTGAAGCAGGGTGAGCAGGAATTGGAGCTGGCGCCCTCGGTGGTTTCGCTGCAGGACCAGGTGCTGAAGGTCTCGCCGCTGGTGGTCAAGGGCCTGGGCGGCGAAGCACGCCTGGAAGGTACCGCCGATTTCAGCCAGGAAGACCAGCAGAAGCTGAACTTCTCGGTGATCGCGCAGGACCTGACCTGGGTGCCGGCACCGGACCCGAACACCGCCGGCAGTTCGCCGGTGCCGGTGACGCTGAAGGAAGCGCGCTTTGGACTGGCCGGTACCTTGAAGGCGTGGGCGGCGATCGGCCGTGCCGATGTCGAGCGCGAAAAGCAGAAGGCGCAGCTGCGCTTCGATGTGCGTGGCAACGATCAGGCTGCGGAGATCCGCGAACTGCAGGCGCAGACCCCGGGTGGCCAGCTGCAGGTGGAAGGCAAGGTGGCCTGGGCACCGCAGCTGGACTGGGATGCCAAGGCCACGCTGAAGGATTTCGACCCGGGCTACTTCGCACCGGGCTGGGATGGCCGTCTGTCCGGCAATCTCGCGTCCAAGGGACGCCAGCTGCCGCCGCCGGCCAATGCGCCGCCGGGCACTGCGGGCACGCTGGAGGCCACGGTGGACCTGCCGTCGCTGAAGGGCATCCTGCGCCAGCGCAATGTGGATGCCCAAGGCAAGTTCGCCCTGCAGGGTGAACAGGGCCAGGGTGAATTGAAACTGGCCGTCGGCAGCAGCCGGGTGACCGCCTCGGGCAAGGTCGGCGACCGCCTGGACATCGATGCGCGCTTCGAGCCGTTGCAGCTGAGCGATCTGCTGCCCGGCGCCGATGGTGGCCTGCGTGGCCAGGTGCAGGTGAAAGGCCCGCGCGATGCACCGGACATCACTGCAGATCTGGTCGGCAACAATCTCAACTGGGACGGCTATGGCGCTGAAAGCCTGAGCATCAAGGGCCGCCTGCCGTGGCGTGGCGACAGTGGCACGCTGGCGATACAGGGCCAGCAGGTCAATGCCGGCATGCTGCTGGAACGCTTGAACATCGATGCGCAGGGCAGTGTCTCCAACCTGCGCCTGGCCGCACAGACACGCAACGAACTGGGCGCGATCGAGCTGCAGGGCAGCGTGCGCCAGCAAGGTGAACAATGGCGTGGCGAACTGGCCACGCTGCGCATCGCACCGGTGAAGGGCGATGCGTGGGCACTGCGTGCGCCCGCGGCATTCGCCATCAACGGCAGCAACTACACGCTGGGCGAAACCTGCCTGGGCGCTGCGACCGGTGGCGCCCTGTGCGCACATGCCAACTGGCCGCGCGAAGGCCTGGTGGTGCGCGGCGACGCGTTGCCGCTGGCCCTGGTGCAGCCGTGGTTGCCGCCACAGTCCGGCCGGCGCATCTACCTGCGTGGCGAACTCAACCTGGACGCGCAGATCCGTCCGCGTGGCAACGCATGGGAAGGGCATGTGGAAGTGCGTTCGGCCGAAGGTGGCGTACGCCTGGGCGAGAACCGCAACACCGGCGTGGGCGATGCCAACCGTGGCGAGCTGGTGCGTTATGACCAGTTCTCGCTGAAGCTGGACATGACCCCGGCCAGCATCAAGGGCTACCTGGGCATGGGCTTCCAGGGCAACGGCTTCGTCGATGCGAAGATGCAGACCGGTTGGGAGCCGAGTGCACCGCTCAACGGCGAGCTCTACCTCAACATGTCGCGCCTGTACTGGCTGGAACTGTTCTCGCCGGATGTGGTGCGCCCGACCGGCCTGATCGAAGGCCACGTGAGCCTGCGTGGCACGCGCGGCCAACCGTCGCTGGGCGGTGATGCACAGCTGAGCAACTTCAAGGGCGAGTTCCCGGCGCTGGGCCTGACCTTCGACCAGGGCAAGGGCAGTTTCGTCGCCCAGCCCGATGGGTCGGCCAAGATCACCGCACAGGCCAATTCGGGCAAGGGCACGCTGTATGTCGACGGCGGCCTGTCCTGGTTCGGCGATGCACAGCCGCTGCAGCT
This sequence comes from Stenotrophomonas sp. FW305-C-20-S1, assembly GCF_058783335.1. NCBI lineage: Bacteria > Pseudomonadati > Pseudomonadota > Gammaproteobacteria > Lysobacterales > Lysobacteraceae > Stenotrophomonas > Stenotrophomonas sp. FW305-C-20-S1. Next base: position 18,877 of record NZ_JBYTEK010000042.1, read on the forward strand.
GAAGATCCACGGCGAGAATGTGCTGCTGTCCAACACCAGCGAGCTGCGCATCATCGCCAATCCCAACCTGGACTTCACTCTGGCCAAGGCCGCGATGGAGCTGCGCGGAACGGTGCACGTGCCCGAGGCCGACATCGATCTGGAGCGCCTGGACCGTGGCACCTCGGTGTCCGAGGACGTGGTGGTGCTGGACCCGGCCGATCCGGAAGAGTCACGCACCTCGCCGCTGGACATGGAGCTGGCCGTCAGCCTGGGTGACAAGGTCAAGATGAGCGGCTTCGGCCTGAAGGGCGCGCTGACCGGCAAGATGCAGGTCTGGGCCAAGCCCGGCCGCGAGATGACCGCCAACGGCGGCCTGGAAGTCAGTGGCCGCTACAAGGCCTATGGCCAGGACCTGACCATCACGCGCGGCAACCTCAACTGGAACTACAACGCGGTGTCCGACCCGCGCATCAACATCCGCGCCGAACGCCGGATCGGTGATGTCACCGCCGGCATCGACGTGACCGGGCGCGCGCAGCAACCGCGCGCCGATGTCTGGTCCGATCCGGCGATGTCGCAGTCCGAAGCACTGGGTTACCTGGTGCTGGGGCGCAGCCTGACCGGTGCCAGCAGCGACCAGACCCAGCAGGTGAACGCCGCATCGGCCGCGCTGTCGGCGGGCAGCGGGCTGCTGGCTTCGCAGCTGGGTGCCAAGCTCGGCCTGGACGATGCCGGCGTCAGCCAGTCGCGCGCGCTGGGCGGCTCGGTGATCGGTGTGGGCAAGTACATTTCGCCCAAGTTGTACGTGGGCTACGGCGTATCGCTGGTCGGTGCCGGTTCGGTGATCACGCTGAAGTACCTGCTGCGCCGCGGCTTCGACGTGGAAGTGGAATCGAGCACGGTGGAAAACCGTGGCTCGTTGAACTGGCGGCGGGAGAAGTAGAGCCACGCCATGCGTGGCTGCGGTGGCGCCGAGCCGGCGCTGCCGTAATCCACGGTTGGGCCAGCGCGGACGGCCGCACTGGACATGCAGGCTTTTCATCCAGCAGGCCTGCACCAGTGCCTGCGCGATCATAGCGACTGCGTCCACCAGCCCCGGTCTTGGTGCGTCCTGCCTCATCGGAGCGAAGCGTTGCAAGAAGCACTGGTGGATGATGCCGAGTACAGTGCCGCTGTCGAATCAATCGCTCACGTACTGGCGGGTGCCTGCAATACCAAGCGATCTCCCCTTGTATCGCTGGGGCTGGCGATAGAAGCCCTGTGGGCTATCGCCAAGGCGCCCAGCAGGGTGCACGCCAACAGCAGCGCCACGACAACACGCTGCCACAGGGGCCGTCGGCGGCGCGGCGCTGAATGCAGCCGATTACCGGCCGCTGCCGCCCAGAACAGGACTTGCTTGCGCTGCAACGGCGGCGGCGGAACCACGAACCACATGATCGGCTCGCCGACCAAGTAGTGCAGAGTGTCGCGCATCTCGCGTCGCGTGTGCGCTGACCGCGCCTGCCACCGTGCACGTAGTGGTCGCCAGCGCCCACTCAACCGAGCCACGCGCACGCGGGCCTGTGCTACGGAAACCGGTGCATCATCGCGATGCATGTAGCGAGCAAGAGCAACCTCGTTGCCTCGCAACAGCAACCAGCGCACGTGCATGCTGTGGCCAAGGGCGGCCATGTCGTAGCACTCGCGGATATTGCCCCGGTCATACCACTGGAAGCGGTCGGCCAGCTGCTCGAAGTTCGCCTGCGGAAACGGCGTGGTGCCATTCATCAGCCGCTGCCAGGTTGCCAGCTTCACTGCGCTGGCATCCGCGGGTGCCTGCAGTTCCGGGGACTGCTGCAGCCAGGCTGCGAAATCTGCCGGATCGTGCTGCTGCCCGTGGCGGACGATGCGGTCGGCAAGCGCTTCGGCGGCAGATGACCCCGTCACTGCGGCTTCATCATTCATGCGTCGTGATTTCCTTGCGGCGTGCCACGCAGGATTCCGCTGCCGAGCTGTGCGTAGCGGGCCTGTTCACAGAACTGCCCCATCGGCGCGTTTCACGCCGATCAGCGAATGCATGGTGCCCAGATCGATTCCTGCGATCATCGGTCCTTCCCTGGTATCCGTGCCTGATTCTAGCCAGCATCGGTGCCCCCAACCATCGGCCGTTGCCCCATCCGGCCCCAGCGGCTATGGTCCCGGGCTGTTCTGTCGTACCGGATTGCCTCATGTCGCCACGCAAAGCCCTCCCCACCGCCCTGGCCCTGGGCCTGACCCTCGCCGCTGGCGCCCATGCCGACGAGGGCATGTGGATGCCGACGCAGCTGCCGGAACTGGCCAAGCCGCTGCAGGCGGCCGGCTTCAAGGGCAACCCGGCCGATCTGGCCAACGTGACCGCGCCGCCGCTGAGTGCGGTCGTGCGTGCCGGCGGTGGCACCGGCTCGTTCGTGTCGGCCGATGGCCTGCTGCTGACCAACCACCACGTGGCGATGGGCGTGATCCAGTACAACAGCTCGCCCGAGCACAACTTCATCAACGATGGCTTCATCGCCAAGGGTCGCGCCGACGAGCGTCCGGCCAATCCGGACTTCCGCGTGCTGGTGACCGTCGGCTTCGACAAGGTGACCGACCAGGTGCTGGCACAGGCCAAGGGCAAGACCGGCCGCGCGTACTTCGACGCGGTGGATGCAGCCAGCAAGCAGATCGTGGCCGAGTGCGAGAAGGACGGCAGCGTGCGCTGCTCGGTGACCAACATGTATTACGGCACCGACTTCTACCGCATCGCCCAGCTTGAGCTGAGCGACGTGCGCCTGGTCTATGCGCCGCCGCGCGCGATCGGCAACTACGGCGATGAGATCGACAACTTCATGTGGCCGCGTCACACCGGCGACTTCACCCTGCTGCGTGCCTACGTGGGCAAGGACGGCAAGCCGGCCGCCTACAGCAAGGACAACGTGCCCTACCAGGCACCGGCGCACCTGCAGATGTCGGTGGAAGGCCCGAAGGAGGGCGACTACGCGATGCTGGCCGGTTACCCGGGCATCACCTACCGCCATCGCACCGCCGCCGAATTCGCTGGCCAGATCGATACCGTGCTGCCGCGCCGGGTGTCGGTGTTCCAGCAGATGATCGACACCATCGAAGCGGCCAGTGCCAAGGATGCGCAGGCACGTACCCGTTATGCCTCGCAGCTGCAGTCGCTGAAGAACAACCGCAAGCGCGCCGCCGGTGAGCTGGAAGGGCTGCTGCGCAGCGATGCCAAGGCCCAGCGTGCGGCCGACGAGCAGGCGATGCTGGCCGCCACCGACCGCAAGTACCAGGGCGACATCAAGGCGCTGCTGGCCAACCTGTCGCAGGGCGCGGCGGTGGGCGAGCGCGACCTGCTGCTGGAACAGATGGCCAGCCAGAGCCAGCTGCTGCGCTCGGCGTTGCTGCTGGAACGCCTGCGCATTGAATCGGCCAAGCCGGATGCGCAGCGCGAGACCGGCTACCAGCAGCGCGACCAGGCGATGATCGAGGGCGTGCTGAAGCAGGTGCAGCGCCGCTATGCACCCGAGATCGAGAAGGCGCTGCTGACCACGCTGTTGACGCGCTACCAGCAGTTGCCGGATGCGCAGCGCGTGGCCGAGTTCGACACGGCCTTCGGCCGTACCCCGGCACAGCTGGCGCAGGCGCTGGACACGCTGTATGCCGGCACCCAGCTGGGTGACGAAGCGCAGCGCCTGTCCCGCTTCGCCGCTGCCCGCGAAGGCAAGGCGCTGGCCGCCGATCCGCTGATTGCCGTGGCCGGCCCGCTGGTGGCCGCGCAGCTGCGCATCGAAAACGAGAGCAAGACCCGCGAAGGCGAACAGCTGCGCCTGCGCCCTGCCTACATGCAGGCCTTGTTCGCCTGGCGTGCCAAGCAGGGCCGTGCGGTGTACCCGGATGCCAACCGCACCCTGCGCATCAGCTACGGCAAGGTGGAAGCGCTGCACCCGCGTGATGGCGTGACCTATTCGCCGGTGACCACCGTGGCCGGCATCGTCGAAAAGAACACCAACGCCTATCCGTTCGATGCCCCCAAGCCGCTGCTGGCCGCGATTGCCAAGGGCGACTTCGGCAGCACCGCCGACCCCGCGCTGAAGACCCAGACGGTCAACTTCCTGACCAACCTGGACACCACCGGCGGCAACTCCGGCTCGCCGGTGCTCAACGCCAAGGGCGAACTGATCGGCCTGAACTTCGACAGCAACTGGGAGTCGGTCAGTGCCAGCTGGTGGTTCGACCCCCGCTACAAGCGCGCCGTGCACGTGGACATGCGCTACCTGCGCTGGCTGCTGGCCAAGGTCTACCCGGCACCTGAACTGCTGAAGGAAATGGGCGTTCCGGCGGAATAACGCCGGTTCCCGGTAGGCGCCCACGATCTCCCGGTAGGCGCCCACCGTCTTCCGGTAGGTCCCCACCGTTTCCTGGTGGGTGCCCACCTTTCCCTCTGGTGGGTGCCCACCGTTGGTGGGCACGGACGCCTCTGCCACGACCAACGGTCGTGACCCACCTTTGCGACCCCCGTCGTGACCTACCATCACGATCAACGGTCGTGATCTACTGGCCCCTCCTCCGACGGAAACACGCGCTTGGTCTCCAGCTGGATCCTGCTGCTGGTCTCGGTTGCCTACGCTGCGCTGCTGTTCGGCGTGGCGTGGTGGGGCGACCGTCGGCCGATGTACCCGGACCGGCCGTGGCTGCGGCCGGTCGTCTACAGCCTGGCGCTGGCGGTGTACTGCTCGTCGTGGACCTTCTACGGCGCAGTCGGTACCGCCGTGCGCAACGGTGTGGGCTACCTGCCGATCTACATCGGCCCGTTGCTGCTGCTGCTGTTCGGCTGGCGCATCATCGAGCGCCTGGCGCTGATCGCGCGCAGCCAGAACGTGGTCTCCATCGCTGATTTCATTTCCTCGCGCTTCGGCCGCTCGCGGCGGCTGGCGGCGCTGGTGGCGATCATCGCCCTGATCGGCATCATTCCCTACCTCGCCCTGCAGTACAAAGCGGTGGCGATGAGCCTGCAGGTACTGACCGGCAACACCGGCCCGACCGGGTTCTTCAGCGATCCGGCCCTGTACGTGGCGTTGCTGATGGCGCTGTTCGCCACCCTGTTCGGTACCCGCCAGGTGGACGCCACCGAACACCACCACGGCATGATGCTGGCCATCGCGCTGGAGTCGGTGATCAAGCTGGTGGCGATGGTGGCGGTGGGCGTGTTCGCCTATGTCTGGCTCAGCGACCGCAACGAGGCGGTGGTGGAGTCGGTGCATACGCTGTTCACCGGGCTTCCGCCGGTGGGGTTCATTTCGCAGACGCTGCTCAGTTTCCTGGCCATCATCTGCCTGCCGCGCCAGTTCCATGTGGCGGTGGTGGAGTGCGGGGATGTGCGCGACGTGCGCCGCGCGCGCTGGATGTTCGGCGGCTACCTGGTGCTGATCTCGGCGATGGTGCTGCCGATCGCCACGGCCGGCATCAGCCTGTTCGGGACCGGAAGCGGCGTGGCCGACGACTCGATGGTGCTGGCGTTGCCGCTGGCCGAGGGCCGCAACGCGCTGGCACTGATCGCCTATATCGGCGGGTTCTCTGCCGCCACCGGCATGGTCATCGTGTCCTCGATCGCGTTGGCGACGATGGTCAGCAACGATCTGGTGATGCCGGTGCTGCTGCGTCGCAGTGGCGACCACCAGGAAGCGGCCGATGTCGCCTCGCGGGTGCTGTGGATCCGCCGGCTGGCGATCCTGCTGCTGGCACTGATGGCCTACAGCTACTACCGCAGCAGCAGCAACGACAGCACGCTGGCCTCGTACGGACTGATGGCGTTCGCCGCGGTGGCGCAGTTCGCGCCGGGCCTGATCGGTGGCCTGTACTGGCGCGGCGCCAGCCGTCGTGGCGTCGAGACCGGCATGCTGCTCGGCTTCGCCACCTGGCTGTACACCCTGCTGCTGCCGGCGATGACCATGGCCGGCTGGATGGATGCAGGCTGGGTGCAGCATGGTCCGTTCGGCATCGATTGGCTGCGGCCGCAACAGCTGTTCGGCATGACCGGCTGGGACCCGCTGACCCATGGCACGTTCTGGTCGCTGCTGGTCAACGCGGCGACGATGATGCTGGTATCGGCGCGTTGGCGTCCGGGCGTGGATGAGCGCCTGCGCGCTGCGCCCTTCCTCGATCCCTATGCCGAGCGGCCTTCAGTGGCCGGTGGTTGGCCGGGCCACGTGCACGTGGGCGACCTGCTGGCACTGGCCTCGCGCGTGGTCGGCGAGCGCCATGCGCGGCGCTCGTTCTTCGAACAGGCGCAGTCGCTGGGGCGCGAGCTGCAGTCCTCGGCACCGGCAGACCGGCCGTGGGTGCAGTTCACCGAGCGCCTGCTGGCCGCATCGATCGGTGCGGCCTCCGCGCGCCTGCTGCTGACCAGCCTGCTGCGCGGCTCCGGCATGGACCTGGGCGAAGTGGTGGCGGTGCTGGACGAAGCGGGCCAGGAGCTGCGCTTCAACCGCGAGATTCTGTCGACCACCCTGGAAAACATCAGCGCCGGCGTCAGCGTGGTCGACCCGGACATGCGCCTGACCGCGTGGAACCGGCGCTACCAGGACATGTTCGGCTACCCCGACGGCATGCTCTACGTGGGCCGCCCGGTGGCGGATCTGATCCGCTACAACGCCGAGCGTGGCGAGCTGGGCGAGGGCGACATCGAAGTGCAGATCAACCGCCGCATCGGCTATATGCGCGCCGGTTCGCCGCACGTGTTCGAGCGTACCCGCAGCGATGGCAAGGTGATCGAAATGCGTGGCCAGGCACTGCCCGGCGGCGGCTACGTCACCAGCTACAACGACATCACCGACTACAAGCACGCCGAACGGGCGCTGCTGGAAGCCAACGAAACACTGGAACAGCGCGTGGCCGAGCGCTCGCATGTTGCGGAAGTCGCACAGCAATCGAAGACCCGCTTCCTGGCGGCGATCAGCCATGACGTGCTGCAGCCGTTGAATGCGGCGCGGCTGTTCGCTTCGGCGCTGCGCGACAGCGACCATGTCAGTGATGAGCAGCGGCACCTGGCCGAACGCGTGGATGCGTCGCTGCGTGCGGCCGAAGAGCTGCTGGATGGGCTGCTGGACGTGTCGCGGCTGGATGCTGGTGGCCTGCATCCGGTGATCGGCGAATTCGATGTCAGTGCATTGATGCGCGAGCTGGCCGCGCAGTACACGCCGGTTGCGGCCGGGCGTGGGTTGCGGCTGGATCTGTTCGCGCGTACCACCTGGGTGCGCAGTGATCGCCGCCTGCTGCGCCGCGTGCTGCAGAACTTCCTGGCCAATGCACTGCGCTACACGCGGCAGGGGCGCATCGTGCTGGCCGTACGCCAGCGCGGCGAGGAAGTGGAGCTGCAGGTGTGGGATACCGGCCCCGGCATTCCCGAACACCACATGCGACAGATCTTCGATGAATTCCACCGCTACCAGCAGCCGTTCGACTGGGGCGAGCAGGGCCTGGGGTTGGGCCTGTCGATCTGCCAGCGCATCTCGCGCCTGCTTGACCATCGCTTGAATGCCCGCAGCCGGGTTGGCAGTGGATCGATGTTCTCGATCATCCTGCCGCGGGTAGCGCCGTTGCCGGGATATACCGAATCGCTCACCGTGGCGCAGGCCGCACCGCCGATCCGCAGCGATTCGCTGGCCGGCCTGCGCGTGTTGTGCGTGGACAACGACGAGGAGATCCTCGATGGCATGCGCGCGCTGCTGGGGCGCTGGCAGGTGCAGGTGATCACCGCATCGACGGTGGACCAGGCGTTGCAGAAGATCGCCGAGCGTCCGCAGGTGATGCTGGTGGACTACCACCTGCACGATCGCATGGATGGCCTGGATGCACTGGTGGCACTGCGCGAAGCGGCGGGCTATCCATTGCCCGGCGCGCTGCTTACCGCCGATGGCCGCGATGAACTGAAGCGGATGGCACGTGAGCGCGGCTATCGCCTGTTGACCAAGCCGATCAAGCCAGCCTCGCTGCGTGCGTTCCTGGGCGCGTTGCGCGACGCCCGGTAGTGCCGGCCGCTGGCCGGCAACCTCGCAATCGCCGGCAGGTTACGCCACGCCGTGCAGATGTTCGTACAGGATCGTCGCACCGATGATCACCAGGATCACGCCACCGATGATTTCGGCGCGCTTGCCGACCATGCTGCCGAGTGCGCGGCCAAGCATGATGCCCGCGGTGACCATGGTCAGCGTGCACAGGCCGATGACCGCCGCCATCACGCCGATATGCACGTCCATGAAGGCCAGGCCGATGCCCACCGCCATCGCGTCGATGCTGGTGGCGAAGCCGGTCAGTGCCAGCTTCCAGAAGCCGTGGTGCTGCGACGGATCCTCATCGTCCTCGCCGCTGTCAGGGCGCAGGCCGTTGTAGATCATGTGGATGCCCAGTGCGCCGAGCAGGCCGAAGGCGATCCAGTGGTCGAAGGCTTCGACGTACTGCAGGGCGGCACGACCGAGCAGCCAGCCGATGATGGGCGTGATCGCCTCGATGACGCCGAAGATGATGCCGGCGCGCAGCGCATCACGGAACACCGGCCTGCGCATGGCGGCACCCTTGCCGATCGCCGCGGCGAAGGCATCGGTGGACATGGCAAAGCCGATCAGCAGGATCGAAACAGGAGACATGGGCGGCAGCAGAAGGTCGGGCAAGGACGGACGCACGGCTCGCGCTCGCGCCCAACCTGACGTTGCGCGCGCGGGCCGCTGGTCTCGCCAACCATCATGGTTGTCCACGCCACGGCGCACTGGCCGAGTATGTTGACGTGGACGATTCCTGCGTAGGAATCCGGCTACTCCCCAAGGGGACGCGAAGCTTAGCACCGCGATCCGCGCGTGGCGCATTTCGTGCGAAACGCGCAGGCACGGCTGGTTTGTATAGCGATGGCTATACCACGCGCGATACGGTAGCGCCGGGCCATGCCCGGCGAGCGTAGCGGGTAGTGCCGGCCGCTGGCCGGCACGCGCAACGGCGAGAGCGTGCCAAGCAAGCGTGGCACCCACCAAAGCAGTTTCCGGTAGCGCCGGGCCATGCCCGGCGAGCGCAGCGGTGATACAGGTACAGGCGATTGCCGGCCAGCAGCCGGCACGAACCCTCAGTCTTCTTCCGGCGGCAGCACGATGGCGTCGTCGTCGATCGCCAGCTTGCCGGCCATCAGCACCGCCTGGGTGCGGTTGGTCACGCCCAGCTTGCGCAGGATCGCGGTGACGTGCGCCTTGATCGTTGCTTCGGAGACGTTGAGGTCGTAGGCGATCTGCTTGTTCAAGCGGCCCGCGCCGAGCATCTGCAGCACGCGGAACTGCTGCGGGGTCAGCTCGCGCAGACGCTGGCCGACTTCGCGTTCTTCGCTGCCGGTCGGCGGCACGTTGTGTGCTTCCGGCGGCGCCCAGGTCTCGCCATCGAGGATGGTGCCGAGTGCATGGCCGATGGTGTCCGAATCAGCGGATTTCGGAATGAAGCCCAGCGCGCCATGGTCGAGTGCACGCCGCATCACCGTGGCTTCTTCGCGTGCGGACACCACCACCACCGGCAGGTGCGGATGCAGCGAGCGCATGTGTACCAGTGCGTTGAAGCCCTGTGCGCCGGGCATGTTGAGATCCATCAGGACCAGGTCGGCGTCGTTGTGCTGGTCGGCCAGCGCATACAGCGCCTCCACGCTGTCGGCCTCGAACAGTTGAACGCCCGGAATGACCCGCTGCACGGCACCCCGCAGGGCTTCGCGGAACAACGGATGGTCATCGGCAATCAGGAGGGTGGTCATGGTCGGGGGGAACCGTGGGGGGAAAGCAGATGGGGTCAGAGCCCTTTCCTTGCGGAAAGGGAACCGACCCCCGGGTCGTACGTCAGCGCACCTTGCGCTCGTCCACCAGCGACGCCACGACCGAGGGATCGGCCAGGGTCGAGGTGTCGCCGAGCTGGTCCGGTGCGTTCTCGGCGATCTTGCGCAGGATGCGGCGCATGATCTTGCCCGAACGGGTCTTCGGCAGGCCCGGCGCCCACTGCAGGTGGTCGGGCGTGGCGATCGGCCCGATCTCCTTGCGCACCCAGGCGACCAGCTCCTTCTGCAGCTCGTCGCTGGGCGCCTCCTCGGCCACCAGGGTGACGTAGGCATAGATGCCCTGGCCCTTCACGTCGTGCGGGAAGCCGACCACGGCGGCTTCGGCCACCTTCGGGTGCGAGACCAGCGCGCTTTCCACTTCGGCGGTGCCGATGCGGTGGCCGGACACGTTGATCACATCGTCCACGCGGCCAGTGATCCAGTAGTAGCCGTCTTCGTCGCGGCGGCAGCCGTCACCGGTGAAGTAGCTGCCCGGGTAGGTGCGGAAGTAGGTGTCGATGAAGCGCTGGTGGTCGCCGTACACCGTGCGCATCTGGCCCGGCCAGGAGTCACGGATGATCAGGTTGCCTTCGGTCGGGCCGTCCTTGATCTCGCCATCGGCATTGACCAGGGCCGGCTGCACGCCGAAGAAGGGCAGGGTTGCCGAACCCGGTTTCAGATCCATCGCACCGGCCAGCGGCGAGATCAGGATGCCGCCGGTCTCGGTCTGCCACCAGGTATCGACGATCGGGCAACGGCTGTCGCCGACCACTTCGTAGTACCAGCGCCAGGCTTCCGGATTGATCGGTTCGCCGACGCTGCCAAGCAGGCGCAGCGAAGCGCGCGAGGTCTTCTTCACCGGCTCCTCGCCTTCGCGCATCAGCGCGCGGATGGCGGTGGGAGCGGTGTAGAAGATCGACACCTTGTGCTTGTCGATCACGTTCCAGAAGCGCGAGGTGTCCGGGTAGTTCGGCACGCCTTCGAACATCAGCGAGGTCGCGCCGTTGGCCAGCGGGCCGTACACGATGTAGCTGTGGCCGGTGACCCAGCCGACGTCGGCGGTGCACCAGTAGATGTCGTCCTCGCGCAGGTCGAACACCGCTTCATGGGTGTACGCCGCGTACAGCAGGTAGCCGGCGGTGGTGTGCAGCACGCCCTTCGGCTTGCCGGTGGAACCGGAGGTGTAGAGGATGAACAGCGGATCCTCGGCGTTCATGGGTTCCGGCTCGCAGCTGGCCGGCTGGCTGTCGACCACATCATGGAACCAGCGGTCGCGCGGGGCCTGCATGTCCACCGCACCGCCGGTGTGGCGCACCACCAGCACGGTTTCCACGGTATTGGTGCCGGGCAGCTTCAGCGCCGCATCGACGTTGGCCTTCAGCGGAATCTTCCGGCCACCGCGCAGGCCTTCGTCGGCGGTGATGATCAGCTTGCTCTGGCAGTCGCTGACACGGTCGGCGATCGAATTCGGGGCGAAGCCACCGAACACCACCGAGTGGATCGCACCGATGCGCGCGCAGGCCAGCATGGCCACGGCAGCGTCGACGATCATCGGCAGGTAGATGGTGACCCGGTCGCCCTTCTTGATGCCCAGGTTGCGCAGCGCGTTGCCGAGACGGCAGGTGCGCTCGTACAGCTCGCGATAGGTGACGTGCTGGGCCGGCGCGTCCGGGCTGTCCGGCTCGAACAGCAGGGCCGTCTTGTCGCCGCGCTTTTCCAGCTGGCGGTCCAGGCAGTTCACGCTGGCGTTGAGCTCGCCATCTTCGAACCACTTGATGTGGAAGTCGGACAGGTCGTAGCTGACGTTCTTGATCTTCGTCGGCTTGCGCGACCAGTCCAGCCGCTCGGCGGCCTTGCCCCAGAACGCATCCGGATCGGACACCGAGGCCTGGTACTGCTGTTCATAGGTGTTCTTGTCGATACGCGCCTTGGCGGCGAACTGCGGATCGACAGGGTAGAGATCAGCCATGGCACCCTCACTTGCACGTTGACTTTGTGTGTGCAGCCGCAGCATTGCAGCGGCCGTTCCCCCTCAGTTTGCCCCATCCACCCCCGGTCGCGTCACCACTTCGGTTAGACCTTGGTCGAAAGTCGGGCCCCTGCAGGCCCGGGTTCGACCAATGGCCAATAGCGGGTGCGTGCAAACGCCCCGCAGTCTCGGCTCGACCGTGCCCCACGCGCGGCATCACCTTGCCACTTGGGAGAGAGGGCAACATGAGCCACCGTACGTTGAAAGCCGTGCGCACACCTTTGGCGGCCTGCCTGTTGGTCGCCCTGGTCGCACCGGGCATGGCGTTCGCCGAGACCGCCAAAGAGAGGGCACTGGAGTCACGCGTCGCCGAACTGGAGCGGCAGGTGCAGGCGCTGCTGGCGTCGCAGCAGCAGCAACAGACCCAGATCGTGCAGACCCAGCAGGCGGTGACCGACGTCCGCACGCTGCAGGCCGAACAGAAGCCGGCGGTGCCTGCGGGCAAGCAGCCGATCCAGGTCACCACCATCACCCCCGGCGCGGCGCCGGGCACCACGGTCAAGATCGGCGGTTTCATCAAGGCCGATTTCCTGGCCACCCAGACCAGCGATGGCCAGCTGGCCGACGATGCCACCGGCCGCTCGCTATACCTGCCCGGGCAGACCCCGGTGGAAGGCGCCGGCGGCAGCGGCAAGCGCTCGGACGTGGACTACAACGCCCACGCCAAGTTCTCGCGCTTCAACCTGGGCATCGACAACGTCAGCGAGTCGGGCAACAAGGCCGGCGCGTTCTTCGAGATGGATTTCTTCGGCAACTCGCTGGGCAACCAGACCGCCACCAACACCTATGGCGTGACCCTGCGCCATGCGTACATGTACTGGAACAACTGGATGGCCGGCCAGACCTGGTCGAACTTCATGGATGCGGCGTCGTTGCCGGAAGCGGTCGACTTCGTCGGTCCCACCGATGGCGTGATCTTCGTGCGCCAGGCGCAGGTGCGCTACACCCAGGGTGGCTTCAGCGTCGCGCTGGAGAATCCGGAAACGACCACCCTCACCGGTACGCGCAATCCGGTCACCGGCGCCTGGACCAATGCCAGCGCCAATTCCGATCGCGGCAGCCTGCCGGACCTGACCCTGCGTTATGGCTGGAAGGGTGACTGGGGCACGTTCGGTGTTGGCGGTATCGTCCGTCAGCTGAAGGTCGACAACCAGGCCACCGGCGCAAAGGCCGACAAGGTGGCCGGTGGCCTGACCCTGGGCGGCAAGTGGGTGATGGGTGACAGCGATTCGCTGCACTACCAGTTCACCGGTGGCGAGGGCATCGCCCGTTACATCGGTCTGGGCATTACTGCGGATTCGGCCTATGACGTGGCCCGTGACGAGCTCAACCCGACCGGTGTGATCGCCGGCTATGTCGGTTGGCGCCATGCGTTCTCGCCGAAGCTGCGCACCAACCTGATCTATGCGCGCAGCGACTACGACAACGACAGCATCCTCGGCCCGCTGGTGACCAAGAGCGTGCAGAGCATCCGCGGCAACATCTTCTACTCGCCGCTGCCCAAGGTCGATGTCGGTGCCGAGCTGATGTACGGCAAGCGCGAGATCGAGAACGGCAACAAGGGCGATATCACCCGTCTGCAGTTCACTACGAAGTACAGCTTCTAAAGGAGTGCCGACCAGGGTCGGCACCTACAGAGATCGAGTGCCGACCAACGGTCGGCACCTACCTAGACTGCGTGCCGACCGAGGTCGGCACCTACAGAGGGAAAGCTTCCCATGTCCACAACACCTGCACCGGCGAAAGCCCAACTAACCCAGGGACACAAGAAGGTCATCTTCGCGTCCAGCCTGGGCACCGTTTTCGAGTGGTATGACTTCTTCCTGTATGGCTCGCTTGCCGCGATCATCGCCAAGCAGTTCTTCAGTGGCGTCAATGAAACCACGGGCATGATCTTCGCCCTGCTGGCCTTCGCGGCCGGCTTCTTCGTGCGCCCGTTCGGTGCGGCCTTCTTCGGCAGCCTCGGCGATCGCATCGGCCGCAAGTACACCTTCCTGGTCACCATCCTGATCATGGGCATCTCGACCTTCCTGGTCGGTGTGCTGCCCAACTACGCCTCGATCGGGTTCGCCGCGCCGGTGATCCTGATCATCCTGCGCCTGGCCCAGGGCCTGGCCATGGGCGGCGAGTACGGTGGTGCGGCGACCTACGTGGCCGAACACGCGCCGGACGACAAGCGTGGCCTGTACACCAGCTTCATCCAGTGCACGGCCACCCTCGGCCTGTTCATGTCGCTGCTGATCATCCTGGCCTGCCGCTACTTCCTCGGCAACGAAGCGTTCGAAGCCTGGGGCTGGCGCATTCCGTTCCTGGTCTCGATCGTGCTGCTGGGCGTGTCGGTGTGGATCCGCCTGCAGCTGAGCGAGTCGCCGCTGTTCCAGCAGATGAAGTCGGAGGGCAAGGGTTCCAAGACGCCGTTCCGTGACAGCCTGAAGGGCGGCAACCTGAAGCTGATGCTGCTGGTGCTGCTCGGCGCCGCAGCGGGCCAGGCGGTGGTGTGGTATGGCGGCCAGTTCTACGCGCTGTTCTTCCTCAGCAGCATGCTGAAGGTCGACGCCACCACCTCCTACCTGCTGATCGCCGCCGCGCTGGCGCTGGGCGTGCCGTTCTTCATCTTCTTCGGCTGGCTGTCCGACCGTATCGGCCGCAAGAAGATCATCCTGGCCGGCTGCCTGTTGGCCGCAATCACCTACATCCCGATCTTCAAGGGCCTGACCCACTTCGCCAACCCGGCCATCGAAGAGGCCCGCAGCAGTTCGCCGGCCCTGGTCGTGGCCGACCCGACCACCTGCTCCTTCCAGTTCGATCCGGTGGGCCTGCGCAAGTTCACCAGCTCCTGCGACGTCGCCACCGCCGCGCTGACCAAGGCCGGTGTGCCGTATGACGTGCAGCCGGCCGCTGCTGGTTCGCTGGCGATGGTCAACGTGGGCAGTGCCAGCGTCACTTCGTACGAGGCCGCTGGCCTGACCAAGGAAGAAGGCAAGGCCAAGGCCGACGCGTTCGGTGCCGAGCTGAAGACAGCATTGACCGGCGCTGGTTATCCCGCCAAGGCTGATGGTTCGCGCATCAACTACGCAGGCACGATCCTGATGCTGTGGCTGCTGGTGCTGTACGTGACCATGGTCTACGGCCCGATCGCCGCCTACCTGGTCGAACTGTTCCCGACCCGCATCCGCTACACCTCGATGTCGCTGCCGTACCACATCGGCAACGGCTGGTTCGGTGGCTTCCTGCCGGCGATCTCGTTCGCGCTGGTGGCCGGTACCGGCAACCTGTACTACGGGTTGTGGTATCCGATCATCATCGCGCTGATGTCGGTGGTGATTGGCGGCCTGTTCCTGCGCGAGACGAAGAACGTGGACATCACCAAGTAAGAATGATGTTCATCGAATGAAGGAGAGGCCGTGGTGCAGACCACGGCCTTTCTGTTTGTGGGGGCGCTTATCCGGCCCGCACCCTGGTAGTGGGGGGGGGGGGGGGGGGGGGGGGGGGGGGGGGGGGGGGGGGGGAGGGGGGGGGGGGGGGGGGGGGGGGGAGGGAGACAACGTAGGCACGCCCA
>NZ_JBYTEK010000042.1:34297-38535 GCF_058783335.1 Stenotrophomonas sp. FW305-C-20-S1
GGCCGGCAACTGCACGATGTCTGCCGGAGATCCATGAGGCTGCCGGCCAGCGGCCGGCACTACCATTACATTGCACAGCACGCCGTATAGTCGGCCCATGACCACCGCGACCGGGGTCGGATCCCTTTCGCACGCGAAAGGGCTCTGACCTCTACCTCCAGAGGCAGTGCGAGGTAGAGCCGAGAGCGGTCGACCAACGGTCGATGCTAATCGCCGTACAGCGCTTGCCTCTGCGAGGGAGTGACGCCAAAGATCCCCGCGTCGATCAGCTTCCTGTAGTGGTCTCTGTTGCGTGGACCCGGCGGGTCGCAACGAAGCAGATTGTCGAGGGAACCATCGGGCGCATCCGAAGGACTCCGATGACCTGACGCATAATCCTCTGCGGTAGCGCCTTCTTCGGTCAGGGTGACAGGTGGGAGGCCGGGAGATGCCCAGTTGCCAATGTCATTGAATGACCCGCCACAGAACTGGCCGGTCTGCCGCGTAACCATGCAACCGCTGCGCGTGTTCATGAACCCACAGTACGGAACCTCATGCATGAAGCGATCTCCATCCGGAGAAGCGACCTCACCGGATTCCACGTCAGTGACAAGCACATACCGGCCGTCAGGAGACGTCGCCGGATCGGCATCGTGTTCGAACAGAGAGTAGGAGCGCTCGCTCAGCTCTATCCGACGCACCAACTTGCCATGCCTCATGACCGACACGTTCCGGTAGCGACCGTTCTCCTCACCGTCATACCGCAGCGTGATGTCACTGCCAGCCTGTGTCCACTTCTCGTTGCCAGCTTTTGCGTCTAGTGGTGAAGCCAGTGATGCGAGCAAAGTGAAGACCAGGCTCAACATATTCATCCTCTCGGAAACTGTCATTGGCAAGCGAGGAAGATGCCATGGGCATCAGGGGCTTGCGGTGGTCTTTTCTATGCATTCGCCTTCCTGCTCAAGGGGTCGTCTTGAAAACTCCTTGATGCAGAACGCTCGCTGTTCACTCTCATCGCCCGCTTGTCTGATCCGATTGAGCAACTGATCGGCGCCGGGGCAATGCGCAACACGAGCGGCAACGAGGTTGCACACGGGAACAAAGGGGAAGTGCACGTCATGGCGTGGAATGTTCAGCTTCTCGTCCCAGGCCTGGAGCGGAAAGAGCACATGCAGCAACCCGTCCACCGCTTCATCTTCGCGTGGTCGCGTAAGGGCGGTATCCGGCGCATCCTCGAGCAACCTGGCATATGCATCCAGAAAGCGACGACCGCGCCGCTCGTGTTCTGCTGGTGTCGTCGCCCGCCGCAAAGCCGCGTAGTAAGGAAAGATGCTTTCTACATCAGGTGCGCTGCAGGTGATGCCACGTGGCTGCGACTGCGCATCACCAGGTTCTGCTGGCCTGCATGAGGTGCGCTTCAGTCGCTCCTCCAAAGTGGTCAGCACCCGGTCGATGGCGGCGCCAGAAGTGGGTTCACCATCCAGCTCGCCCACAAGCGACACCAGGCTGTCGCCCACCATCGGCACATACTCTCGCTCTGTATCCAGTGCGAAACCGGCGTGAGGCGGCGGGGGTGCAGTTGACGCTGCAGGCAGAGACAGTACAGCGGCCATCGCCAGCGCTACCATCATCGATGGCACATCAGGTCGCCGATGGAATCAGGCTGCAGGGCGATGGAGCACCACCTGACCGCCTTGCGTCCCCTTCGTGAGGGAATGAATTCGACTTCTACATCCAGACGGTCATCGTGGAAATCGAGTGTCTTGAAGTCGACCAAGGCGAAGTCGCGATCGAAGCGCGCGCCACCGACGGAGCAGATGAACTTCTCGCGGTGATACTCGGCTGGATGGCCGAGTCTGAAGGACTGGACTGTCAGACATGGATTGTCAGCGATTACGACATACCTGACAGCTCGCTCCTGGACAATCGCGATATCGGCCTTCGTGACTTTTGAGTAGTCGTTGTGCCGCTCTGAGGCTTTGGCGGTGCTGCCCGACAAGGATGGCGCAGCGTAAAGAACAAGCCAGGGCGTGGTCAGTAGTACTCGCTTCCAAACTCGAGTGAACATTTCAGATCTCCGATAGAACCATTTCCGATTTCAATTGAGCACTCTTTCACCTCATCACCGCTCCCGCGAAGGCTAAAAAATTCGATCTCCAGCGATAGTCGATCTGGCTCAAACCCTATTTTCCGCACGTCGACAAACGCGAAGTCATCGCGAAAACTCATCTTTCCAAGCGAACAGATTTTCTTCTGGCGAACGAGGCCTTCCATGTTCGCGGATTTGAAAATCTGGACCGTGATGCAATCCGAGGCGCCGCTAAGCATGATGTAACGCACCCAGTGGCCCATCATTCTTTGGACGCCGGCCATACGAACCTTCTCGTAGTCAATAGGCGGAGTTGAGGCTCCGGCAGAGAGGACCATCAGCATCAAACCGGCTAGAACTGCGGCTATACCTTGCATTACATCCTGCTCTTCGGCACGTCAGACGCATACATTGGTGGACATGAAGCCGCTCCACCATGAAAGAAGTACGAAATTGCAAATGTTCTTACGCTTCCCGGATGGAACTACGTGTTTGGCCATCCCTCTGGAGGTCTGACGAGGGGTAGAGTCGACCGTTGGCCGACTATCGCGCCCAGCGTTGGGTTTCACGTGTTCTGACCGGGGAGCGGTCGACTAACAGTCGACTCTACCCAGTCGAATCCGCGCCCTGTCATGCGGCGATGACTGCCACAGCTCGTATAGTCGCCCCATGACCACCACCGTCCCAGCCGACCTCCCCGCCATCCTGCACACCCTGCGCAGCGCCTGGCAGTCGCAGCGCCCGTCGCTAGACCAGCGCGGGAATGACCTGCGCCGCCTGCGCGAGGCGCTGAAGCTACGCCTGGACGAAATGGCCCAAGCCATCGCCGAGGACTTCGGCCACCGCGCCCACGTGGAATCGAAGCTGGCCGATGGCATGAGCGTGCTGTCGGCCATCGACCACCTGCGTCGCCACCTGCGGCGCTGGTCGAAGCCGCAGCGGGTGGGCGCCGGCTGGCGACTATGGCCGGCGCGCGCGCAGCTGCGGCCGATGCCGCTGGGTGTGGTCGGGGTGATCTCGCCGTGGAATTATCCGGTCACGCTGGCGTTGGTGCCGCTGGCTACAGCCATCGCCGCCGGCAACCATGTGCTGTTGAAGCCTTCGGAGCACACCCCGCGCACCAGCGCGTTCCTGGCCGATCTGCTGGCCAGCGTGTTCCCGCCCGAACGCGTAGCGGTGGTGCAGGGTGGGGCGGACGTGGCTGCGGCGGTGTCTTCGCTACCGCTGGACCACCTCGTGTTTACCGGTTCCACCGCGGTCGGCCGCAAGGTGATGGCGGCGGCGGCGGAGCATCTGGTGCCGCTGACGCTGGAACTGGGCGGCAAGTCGCCGGCGATCGTCTGCCGCGATTTCCCGTTGGACAAAGCCGCCGCGCGGTTGGCCACCGGCAAGTGGTTCAACGCCGGCCAGACCTGCATCGCGCCGGATTACGTGCTGATCGACGGCGTGCGCCAGCGTGAGTTCGTGCAGGCACTGCAGCAGCAGGTGCGCGAGCGCTATGGTGATTTCAGCGATGCCGACGACTACACGCGGATCATCAATGAGGGCCAGTACCGGCGCCTGCAGGGCTATCTGGCGCAGGCCCGCGAACGCGGCGTGCCGGTGATTCCGCTGGCGCAGGTGGATGAGGCGCGTGCTGACCGTGAGCGGCTGCTGGTGCCGACCGTGGTGCTGGACCCGCCGGATGACCTGGACCTGATGCGCGATGAGATCTTCGGCCCGATCCTGCCGGTGCGCGCCTATCCGGACCTGGATGCGGCGCTGGCCGACATCGTGGCCCGCGACCGGCCGTTGGCGCTGTATCCCTTCAGCCACGACACGGCCACGGTGGAGCGCATTCTCGGCCAGGTGGTGGCCGGCGGGGTCACGGTCAACGACACCCTGCTGCATTTCGCCGCCGATGGCTTGCCGTTTGGTGGGGTGGGCGCCAGTGGCATGGGGGCGTACCACGGGCGGGCCGGGTTTGATGCAATGAGCAAGCTGTTGCCGGTCCTGTGGCAGTCGCGCTGGGCTGCCAGTGATCGGCTGCGGCCGCCGTATTCGAAGATTGCGGGGTTGTTGAAACTGCTGCTTCGGTGAAATCAGGCAGGGCGTGCACCAGCGGTAGTGCCGGCCGCTGGCCGGCAACCTCATGACCCTTCGGCGGGGACCTGCACCTGCCGGCCAGCGG